>NZ_JAALEB010000100.1:0-4263 GCF_014145165.1 Dietzia sp. Cai40
GCCCGTGCGGAATCCGCCGATCTGCTCGACCGGTCCCGCCGCGAGGCCGAGTCGACCACCGCCCGTGCCCGCGCCGAGTCCGACCGGCTGGTGGAGCAGGCCAACATCATCTACGACCGCACCATCACCGAGGCCCGCCAGGAGCAGCAGCGGATGCTGTCGGAGTCCGAGGTCGTCCGGATCGCCGACGAGGAGGCCAGCCGGATCCGGGACGCCGCACACGCGGAGAGCGACCGTCGGCGCGAGGAGTGCGACGCCTACATCGACGACAAGATGGCGCGGTTCGAGGAGTTCCTCGGCTCGACCATCCGTACCGTGTCGCGCGGGCGCGAGGAACTCCACGGGGTCACCCCGGCCGGGCGACGTGAGGCCCCCGGCCGCCGCGGGGCCCGCGAGGGCGATCACTACGGCGACGGGTACGGAGACTACTGATCGGAGACGGTAGTCTGCTGGGCGTGTCCACCACCTCCCGCAAGCGACGCCAAGGCCGCCCGGCCGCCGATTCCCTCGTCCTCGACACCCGCAGCATCGCCCGGTCCCCGGGGGCGATGACGCAGGTCCAGCGTGCCGCGGTGCTGCCGTCGGACATCGGGGTCGAGTTGATCCGGATCCCCGAGGGGGCCGAGGTCGACCTGGACCTGGACCTGACCTTCGTCGAGGAAGGGGTGCTGGTGACCGGCACCGTCACGGGGCGGGCCGCGGTGGAGTGCGCACGGTGTCTCGGCGAGTTCACCACCGAGGTCTCCGTGGACCTGACGGAGATGTTCGCCGCCGAGGGGACGGCCGCGGCGGACGGCGCGGAGCAGGACGAGGTGCGGCTGCTCGACGGGGATCTGCTGGACCTGGAACCCGCTCTGGTCGACGCCTTCGGCCTGGAGTTCCCGATGTCGCCCACGTGCACGGACTACGGTCTCAGCGACTGCGTCAACCCCGACACCCCCGCGCCGGACGGGGTCTCCGGCAGCACCGAGGGGCGCATCGATCCGCGCTGGGCCGGCCTGGCGGAGAAGTTCGCGGACCCCGGGACCGACGAGGGGGCCGGGTGACGGACCCCTCCCCGGAGCTCGGCGCGGTCCTGGGTGTACAGCTGCCCCCGGAGCTGGCCGCACAGGCGCTGACCCACAGGTCGTACGCCTACGAGCACGGGGGACTCCCGCACAACGAGCGGCTCGAGTTCCTCGGCGACGCCGTGTTGGAACTCGTCGTGACCGAACACCTCTACACCGCGTACCCGGACCGCCCCGAGGGCGACCTCGCGAAGATCCGGGCGAGCCTGGTCAACACCTACGTCCTGGCCGATATCGCCCGCGAGATGGGCCCCGACGGGCTCGGTGCGCTCCTCCGCCTCGGCAGGGGAGAGGAACTCACCGGCGGGCGGGACAAGCACTCGATCCTGGCGGACACCCTGGAGGCCGTGTTCGGTGCCGTCTACCTGACCCATGGCCTGGAGGTCGCGCGGGGGATCGTCGAGGGGATCATCGGTGAGCGGCTGCGGGTGGTGCCCACCCTGGGAGCGGCGCTGGACTGGAAGACCAGCCTCCAGGAGAAGTGTTCGGCCCTCGGCCGGCCCAAGGCCCGGTACGACATCACCTCCACCGGGCCGGACCACGACAAGACCTTCGCCGCGGTGGCCCTGGTCGGAGACGATCCACTGGGGGAGGGCGTCGGCCGGACCAAGAAGGAGGCCGAGCAGAAGGCCGCCGAGCAGGCCTGGGCCGCCCTGGACCGGGCCACGGGCTGACATGCCGGAACTCCCCGAGGTCGAGGTGGTGCGACGCGGTCTCGAGTCGCACGTGGTGGGGCGTCGGATACTCGACGTCGACGTGACCGGGGCCCGCACGGCCCGCCGCCAGCCCGGCGGTCCGGCGGAGATCGTCGCCCGATTGCGAGATCGGGTGGTGACCGGTGCCGGCCGGCGGGGCAAGTACCTGTGGTTGACCCTGGACGGTGAGCACTCCGCCGGCGCCGACTGCCTGTTGGTCCACCTCGGGATGAGCGGCCAGATGCTGGTCACGACCTCCGACGCTCCGCAGGTACGACACCTCCACGCCCGCGCCCTGCTCGACGACGGCAGGGAGCTGCGGTTCGTCGACCAGAGGACGTTCGGCGGGTGGACCGTCGTCCCACTGGCCGAGGCCGCCGACGGCACCCGGGTGCTCCTGCCCGCGCCGGCCGCCCACGTGGCGGCCGACCCGTTCGAGCCCGGATTCGACGAGCAGGCCACGGCGCGGACGATCCGCCGCCGGGACACCGAGATCAAACGACTCCTGCTGGACCAGACCGTGGTGTCCGGCATCGGCAACATCTATGCGGACGAGGCACTGTGGCGTTCCGGTGTCCACGGCCGCCGGCGCGCGGGGGCCTTGACGCTGGCCACCGTCCGCGGAGTGCTCGGCCACGCCCGTGACGTGATGTCGGACGCGTTGGCCGCCGGGGGCACCTCCTTCGACGCCCTGTACGTCAACGTCAACGGGGCCTCGGGGTACTTCGACAGGTCCCTCGACGTCTACGGGCAGGCGGGGCGTCCCTGTGCGAGGTGCGGGACGCCGGTGGTCCGCGAGGACTTCATGAACCGGGGCTCCCACTTCTGCCCCGCCTGCCAGGCGGCGCCCCGCCGTGGTGGGGCGCGCCGGGCCCGCTCCGTACGATGACCGTCATGACGATGACCGGTAAGGACGACACCTCACAGAACCCACCGGCCGCCACCGAGCTCCGGGTGGAGCGGGCCGGGACCCGGAGGTACGTCGGGCACTCGACGCGGGGCGCGCGGGTCGAGATCGGGTCGGCGGACGTCGAGGGCGTGTTCACCCCGGGTGAACTGCTCAAGATCGCCCTGGCGTCGTGCACCGCGATGGCCTCGGACTTCACCGTCTCCCGCCGACTCGGCGACGACTACGCCGCGACCGTCCACGTCTCCGGGGACGCCGACCGCGAGGCCGAGCGGTACCCGCGGTTGGAGGAGACCTACGAGCTCGACCTCTCCGGGCTCGACCCGGTCATGCGGGACAGGCTGCTGGAAATGATCCGGCGCTCGGTGGACTCCGCGTGCACGGTCGGCCGGACGCTGGCGGCGGGGTCCGAGATCGGGTTGGGTTTCGAGACCGGACGAGGGCCGGGCGCGTCAGCAGTGGACGCCCCGCGATGAGCGGACGGGATCCGGACCCGGTCCGGCTGGTGGCCTGGGTCCACGGGCGGGTCCAGGGCGTGGGGTTCCGGTGGTGGACCCGGTCCAGGGCACTCGAACTGGGCCTCGTCGGGTACGCCGCCAACAAGACCGACGGCCGGGTACACGTGGTGGCGGAAGGACCGGAGCCCGCGTGTCGGGCCCTGGTGGAACTCCTGCGCGGCCGCGGGACCCCCGGCCACGTGGACCTCGTGGTGGACGCCTGGGAGCCGGCGCGCGGTGACCTGACGGGATTCGTCGAACGCTGACCTAGGATCGACACCCGTGTACCTCAAATCGTTGACGCTCAAGGGCTTCAAGTCCTTCGCGGCACCGACGACGCTGAGGTTCGAGCCCGGCATCTGCTGCGTGGTCGGTCCCAACGGTTCCGGTAAGTCCAACGTCGTCGACGCGCTGACCTGGGTGATGGGGGAGCACAGCGCCAAGTCGCTGCGCGGCGGCAAGATGCAGGACGTGATCTTCGCGGGGACCGCGGGGAAGGCGCCGCTCGGCCGCGCGGAGGTGACGCTCACCCTCGACAACTCGGACGGCACGCTGCCGATCGACTACGCCGAGGTCTCGCTGACCCGGCGGATGTTCCGCGATGGTGCGGCGGAGTACGAGATCAACGGGGACCGCGCCCGCCTGATGGACGTCCAGGAGCTGCTCTCGGACTCGGGCATCGGGCGCGAGATGCACGTGATCGTGGGCCAGGGCAAACTTGCCGAGATCCTCGAGTCCAAACCCGAGGAGCGTCGCGCCTTCATCGAGGAGGCCGCCGGCATCCTCAAGCACCGTCGTCGCAAGGAGAAGGCGCAGCGCAAGCTCGCCGGGATGCAGGGCAACCTCGACCGGCTGAGTGACCTGACCGGCGAACTGCGCCGCCAGCTCAAGCCCCTCGGTCGTCAGGCCGAGGTGGCGCGCCGTGCCCAGTCCGTCCAGGCCGACCTCCGCGACGCGACCTTCCGGTTGGCCGCCGACGACCTGGTGACCCGACGCGCCGAGCTGGCGGACGCGGAGAGCGTCCGTGCCCGACTCGCCGAGCAGGTGTCCGAGGCCGTGGACCGGCGGGACGAGCTGGCCCGGTCGGTCGCCCAGAC
>NZ_JAALEB010000101.1:0-4825 GCF_014145165.1 Dietzia sp. Cai40
GGCGCCCCGGGAGCCGGAGCGGGCTGCGCGGGGGCGGGGGCGACGCTGGGCTGGGGGACCGCCTGCTGGGTGGCGCCCGTCCCGCCGGTGTTCCCGGTCCCCGTGCCGGAGGACTCCCACTGGGACGCGCCGGCCTGGCCACCGATGTACCCGGGGGACGGGAAGCTCTCCCAGTCGGTCCCGGACAGCGCGCCGTCCATCGCCGACTTCCAGATGTCCGCGGGGAGCCCGGACCCGTACATCGTCCCGCCCCACGCGTTGAGCAACGGCTGGTTGTCGTCGGTCCCCACCCACACCGCCGTGGCGATGGACGGGGTGTAGCCCACGAACCAGGCGTCCTTGTTGTACCCGGTGTCGCCGAGCTGGGTGGTGCCGGACTTGGCCGCCGAGGGGCGTCCGCCCGCCAGCGACTTGCCGTTGGAATAGGCGGCGATCGGCTCCATCGCGGAGGTGAGGTTGTTGGCCACGTCGGCGTCCACCACCTCCTCACCCTCGGGGGCCGAGTTGTCCAGCAGGACCTCACCGTCGGCCGTCTCGACCTTCTCGATGAAGTGGGTCGGCCGGTGGACGCCCTCGGCCGCGAAGGTGGCCAGGCTCGTGGCCATGTCGCGCACCCGGATCGGGTACTGACCCAGGATCAGACCGTCGTAGGGGTCCTCGCCCTGCTCGGTGAGGGTCTCCCACGGCAGGCCGGGGATCTCCTTGGCGACACCCGCGCGATGGGCCATGTCCCGGACGTCGTTGGCCCCGTTCTCCAGCATCCGCTGCAGCCGGATGAACGAGGTGTTGAGGGACATCTTGAGCGCCATCGCGACCGAGCACGACCCGCAGGACTGGCCGTTGACATTGGTGACGGTGACGTTTCCGGTGGTCACGGGCGCCGAGGAAATCTGGGTGCCCAGCCCGATCCCCTGCTCGAGGGCGGCGGCCACACCGAAGATCTTGAAGGTGGAGCCGGTCTGCAGCGGGGCGTTGGCGTAGTCCCAGCCCTCGGCGTCCTCGCCGCCGTAGTAGCCGATCACGCCGCCCGTCCGCGGGTTGATGGAGACGACCGCGGTCCGGTTCTCCGGCCTCTCCCCCTGCATGTTGCTGCGGGCGGCCTCGACCACCGCCTCCTGGGTGGACGGGTCGATCGTCGTGGTGATCTTGAGCCCGCGGGTGTTGAGCATCTGCTCGTCCAGGCCGGCCATCGCCAGCTCCGCCAGCACCTGACGACGGATCGCCCCGTTGGTGGGGTCCCCGACGTTCTGGTCCACCGCCTGGGGGTCCTCCACGACCTGGGGGAACACCGCCATGCCGCGCTGCTGGGCGTCGATGGCCCCCATGTCCCGCATGCCGTCCATGACGTAGTTCCAGCGGCCCTCGGAGGCGGCGGCGTTGTTGAGCGGGTCCAGCACGGACGGGGACTGGATGACGCCCGCGAGCAGTGCGCCCTCCTCCACGGTGAGGGCCTCCACCGGCTTGTTGAAGTACGCGGTGGAGGCGGCGGCGATGCCGTAGGCGCCGCGGCCGAAGTAGATGGTGTTGAGGTAGGCCCCGAGGATCTGGTCCTTGGACCACTCGTTGGTCATCTTGGCCGCGATGATGATCTCCTTGGCCTTGCGCTCATAGGTGGGAGCGTCGCCGACCATGGTGTTCTTGACGTACTGCTGCGTGATCGTGGACCCGCCGCCGGCGCTCGACTCGCCGGTGACCTGCCCGATCACCGCGCGGCCGATGCCCGTGGGGTCGTAGCCCTCGTTGGTGTAGAAGCTGCGGTCCTCCGCGGCGATGACGGCGTTTCGCACGTGCACGGGGATGGCGTCGACCTCGACCAGGGTGCGGTTGCCCTCCGGGGGGACGATGCGCCCGATCATGGTCGTGCCGTCGTTGGTGTAGATCTCGGAGATCTGGTTGGTGGCCACGCTGCCCGGGCGGGGGATCTCGGTGCGGTTGTAGGTCACCCCGACGATCACCAGCGGGATCACCAACAGGACGACGACGACGAGGATCAGCGTCGTCCAGATCGGGTGACGCCGGAACCAGCCGCGCCGGGGCGAGGAGTCGTCCCAATCCCCGTCAGATCTCCCACGCGTCCTGTCACTTTGCGACATCTTCTACCCTCCTGCGAGCAGCTCCGACCGGTACGGGCGACCCCCGCTGACGGTGCATTGAGGTCCATTGTGTACGAAATCGCGCTCCACTCGGAACTCGGCGCACCCGGCGAGGGCGCTCAGCGGTGCCTGCGGAGCTCCCGCGCCGCCCGGCGCACGCGCCTGCCCTCACCGGAGGCGAGGCCCACCTCATAGGACTCCACCAGGTGGTTCCACGAGCAGCTGCGACACACCTCCACCACGTGCACGGTGAACGCGTCATGGGTCAGTGCCAGCTGCTCGATCTCGTCCGCGCTCCGCGCCGATCCGGACGCCGCACCCAGGTCGTCGCCGAACACCCAGGACACCTCGGTGAGGTTCTCCTTGCGGCACACGGGGCACACGGTCCCGGTCTCCACGCCGTGGAAACTCGCCGCACGCAGCAGATAGACGTCCGCGTCGCACACCTCGCGAAGTGCCGAGACGCCCTCACGGAGATCCGCCAACACCCCTCGACGCCGCAGGGCGAAATCCACCACCCGCCGACGCCGGAGGGCGTCGCGGCCGGTGGGGTCCTCCGGTCCCGGCGGGGGGCCGGGTCGCCGGGGGCGGAAGTCGGCGTGGTCCACGGGATCAGCCTACGACTCGCGCCGGACCCCCGCGCGAGTCCGGGGCACGAGCACGGGGGGTCCGGGGCGCGAGGCCGGGGGGTCCGGGGCCCGCGTCTGTCTCGATCCGTCCGTCCGATGTCACGGACGGGTATATCGGCGCGATACATCCGAAGGTGTACTCTCGGTGACCGTCGCGGAAACCCGCAGGCATGAGACGTCGAGGGGAGGGGTGTGGTGCTCGAACTGGCGATCCTGGGGCTGCTCGACGAGCGGCCCATGCACGGCTACGAGCTGCGCAAGCGCCTGTCCGAGATGCTGGGCACCGTCCGGACCGTGTCCTTCGGTTCGCTCTACCCCACCCTGCGTCGCCTCCGGCAACAGGGAGACATCGTCGAGGACGCCACCGCGGCCACCGCCACGCGTCCGCCGGCCACCGCACGACGCGGTCGCAAGACCTACCGCATCACCGCCGGGGGCAAGGAGACGTTGGCCGCACTGCTCGACGAGCCCGGGGCCGCGTCGTTCAACGACGACGGCTTCGGCGTCCACCTGGCCTTCTTCGACCGCACCCCCGGGCCCGCCCGGGTGCGGCTCCTGGAGGGCCGGCGGCGGGTCCTCGAGGAGCGGCGCGAGGGCCAACGGGACGCGGCCACCCGGACCGGCCCGACCGAACTGCGCTACGCGCGGCAGCTCACCCTGCTCGGCCTCGAGACCAGCGAGCGCGAGCTGCGCTGGATCAACGAGCTCATCCAGACAGAGAACCCATCACAAGGAGAATCCCCATGACCGACAAGAAGGTGCGCGTCGCGATCGTCGGCGTCGGCAACTGCGCGTCCTCGCTCGTGCAGGGCGTCGAGTTCTACAAGGACGCGGCGATCGACCAGACCGTCCCCGGCCTCATGCACGTCAAGTTCGGCGACTACCACGTCCGGGACGTCGAGTTCGTCGCCGCGTTCGATGTCGACGGCAAGAAGGTCGGCATGGACCTCGCCGAGGCGATCAACGCCTCGGAGAACAACACCCTCAAGCTCTGCGACGTGCCGCCGACCGGCGTCAGCGTCCAGCGCGGACCCACCCTCGACGGGCTGGGCAAGTACTACCGCCAGACCATCGAGGAGTCCGACGCCGAGCCCGTGGACATGGTCCGGGCCCTGCGCGACGCCGAGGTCGACGTGCTGGTCAGCTACCTGCCGGTGGGGTCCGAGGAGGCGGACAAGTTCTACGCCCAGTGCTGCATCGACGCCGACGTCGCCTTTGTCAACGCCCTGCCCGTCTTCATCGCCTCCGACCCCGTGTGGGCCGAGAAGTTCCGCTCCGCCGGCGTCCCGATCGTCGGCGACGACATCAAGTCGCAGGTCGGCGCCACCATCACGCACCGCGTGATGGCCAAGCTGTTCGAGGACCGCGGTGTCGCCCTGGACCGGACCTACCAGCTCAACGTGGGCGGCAACATGGACTTCAAGAACATGCTCGAGCGCGAGCGCCTGGAGTCCAAGAAGGTCTCCAAGACCCAGGCCGTGACCTCCAACCTCGAGGGCTCCCTCAAGGACAAGATCCACGACCGCAACGTGCACATCGGCCCCTCCGACTACGTGGAGTGGCTCGACGACCGCAAGTGGGCGTACGTTCGCCTCGAGGGACGCGCGTTCGGCGATGCTCCGATCAACCTCGAGTACAAGCTCGAGGTGTGGGACTCGCCCAACTCGGCCGGCATCATCATCGACGCCGTCCGGGCGGCCAAGATCGCCAAGGACCGCGGCATCGGCGGACCGATCCTGCCGGCGTCGGCGTACCTCATGAAGTCCCCGCCGGAGCAGATGGCCGACGACAAGGCCCGCGCCGAGCTCGAGGCCTTCATCATCGGAGCCTGACCCCCGCTGGAAGAACAGGAACGCATGACCCACACCGCGACGAACCGCCAGCTCTCCCCCACCGGGCGTCGCCGTGTCCCGGCCGTCATCGCACTCGCGATGGCGGCCGGGGTCGCGCTCGCCGCGTGTTCGGGGGCGGAGGAGACCGCGGCCCCCACCTCGCCGACGACGCAGGCGACCACCTCGTCGTCGTCGACTCCCCCGTCCCCCTCGTCCGTGGCCGAGACCGCCGATCCCGTCTCCGCACCCACGGCGTCCGCGGCCCCCGCCG
>NZ_JAALEB010000102.1:0-14690 GCF_014145165.1 Dietzia sp. Cai40
CGCGGCGGCCGCGCGCCGAGTCCGGCGAGTGAGCCGGGTGCCGCGGCGACCGGAGGTGGGCTCCGGCGCCGGTGCGAGGGTGGTGGGAACCACGGGGACCTCCTGCGCTGTGGGTGTCCGGACCGCGTCCGGACAGAATTCTCTGACCGGTTCCATGCTCGTCCGCGCGCGGCCGCCGGTCTTGAGGCCGGAGGTGGAGAACCGGTTGGCACCTTTGGGGGAGGCCGGCGGCCTCCGGGCGCTAGTCTCGGCGCATGCGCGAGACCGTCATCCCCGTCCCCGGTACCTCCGGCCTGCAGGCGACCCTGCACCACGCCGAGACTCCCCGGGCCCTGCTCCTGCTGGTCCACGGCTTCGGTGAGCACTCCGGCCGGTACGGGCGGACGGTGGGGTTCCTGGTGGACCGCGGCGTGAACGTGGTCACCTACGACCTCCGGGGGCACGGCACGGCCCCCGGACCGCGGGCCAGGGTCGACACTCAGACCCACATCCGGGACAACCTCGCCGTCCGCGACGCTGTCCTGGAATGGACCCGGACCCCCGAGGGCGTGGGGACCGGGTCCCTGCCCCGTCTCCTCATGGGGCACTCGATGGGCGGGTTGATCGCGGGGGAGTCCGCCCTGCGGCGTCCATGGGACCTGGCGGGGCTGATCCTGTCCTCTCCCGGCATCGTCGTGGGCGAGAGCACACCCGCGCCGCTCCGGGCGGTGGCCCCGGTGATCGCCCGCCTCCTGCCGTTCCTCCCGGTGGAGAAGCTGGACCCGAACGAGATCTCCCGCGTTCCCGAGTACGTGGCGGACTACACCTCCGACCCGCTCGTGCACCACAAGGGGGTGCCGGCGCTGGCAGCCGGGACCCTCCTCGCGGGCGGGCAGAAGTTCCTGCAGCGCTCGAGCGCCCTGCGGGTGCCGACCCTGGTGATCAACGGGTCGGCGGACTCCATCACCTCGCCGACGGGCGCCCGTCGGTTCGCCCAGGTCGCGGGATCGGACCACGACCCGCGGCCGGAGATCACCTACCGGGAGTTCGAGGGCGGTCTGCACGAACTGTTCAACGACCGGTGTGCGGACGAGGCGTACGCGGCGCTCGGGGAGTGGCTGGACGCGCGGCTGGGCTGACGGCCCCTGCGTCCGGGCATATACCGCTCGTCCGGCGGGGCGTCCGCAGGGGCGCCGACTACGCTGGCCCCCATGCGACCCGAGCTCTCCTCCTACCGCCATCTCGCCGCCGGGAAGGTCCGCGAGTTATACGAGATCGACGGCGAGACGCTGCTCCTGGTGGCCACCGACCGGATCTCGGCGTACGACCACGTGCTCGGCACGCCGATCCCCGACAAGGGCCGGGTGCTCACCGCCATGAGCGCCTATTTCTTCGACGCCCTCGACGTGCCGAACCACCTGGCCGGGCCTCTCGACGACGAGCGGATCCCCGCCGAGGTGCTCGGCCGCGCGATGGTGGTGCGCCGCCTCGAGATGGTGCAGGCCGAGTGCGTCGCCCGCGGTTATCTCACCGGGTCCGGGATGGTCGAGTACCTCGAGTCGGGGTCGGTGTGTGGCGTCGAGCTCCCCGAGGGGCTCGTCGAGGCCAGCAGGCTGCCGGAGCCGATCTTCACCCCCGCCACCAAGGCCGCGGTGGGGGACCATGACGAGAACATCTCGTTCGAGCAACTCGCCGGGATCGTCGGCGACGAGCTGGCCGGCCGGCTCCGGACCGCCACCCTGGAGGTGTACGCGCGGGCGGCCGCGATGGCCGCCGACCGTGGGGTACTGCTCGCGGACACGAAGTTCGAGTTCGGGCTGTCCGGGGGCGAGCTGATCCTGGCCGACGAGGTGCTCACCCCGGACTCCTCCCGGTACTGGCCGGCGGACGGGTACCAGGCCGGCCGCGTCCAGCCGAGCTTCGACAAACAGTTCGTGCGCGACTGGCTCACCGGCCCGGACTCGGGCTGGGACCGGGACTCGGACTCGCCGCCGCCCCCGCTACCGCCGGAGGTGGTCGACGCGACCCGGGCACGGTACATCGAGGCGTACGAGCGGATCTCCGGTCTGGAGTTCTCGGAGTGGCTCGGCGGTGAGTCCGCATGAGTGCCTCTGACGCCACCGGCAGCCGGACCGACACCACCACCGACAGCGACACCACCACCGATGGCCGGCAGGTCCCAGAGCCTCCCCGGGCCGAGCGCCGCCCCCACCGCCGTGAGCACCACGGCCGCGTCTTCGTGGACGACTACGAGTGGCTGCGCGACAAGGACGCCCCGGCGACCCGCGAGTACCTGGAGGCGGAGAACGCGTACACGGACGCGATGACGGCCGGGCAGAAGCCGCTCGAGGACGAGGTCTACGAGGAGATCCGTTCCCGCGTCAAGGAGACCGACATGTCGGTTCCCGTGCGGGCCGCCGGCTGGTGGTACTTCTCCCGCACATCGGAAGGCCTGTCCTACGCGCGGCACTGCCGCGTCCCCGTGCCTCCCGAGTTCGTGGCGGATCCCGGCGACCCGGCCGGGTGGGTCCCGCCTGAGGTCTCGCCCGGTGTCGAGCTCCCCGGGGAGCAGCTGTTGCTGGACGGCAACGCCGAGGCCGAGGGGCACGAGTACTTCGCGCTCGGCGCGTTCTCGGTCAGCCACGACGGCCGCGTCCTCGCCTGGGCCACCGACACCGAGGGCGACGAGCGCTACACCCTGCGTTTCCGATCCCTGGATCCCGACTACACGGCGCCTGACGAGGAGATCTCGGGCATCGCGGCCGGCGTGACCTGGTCCCGCGACGGCCAGTACGTCTTCTATGTGACGGTCGACGAGGCGTGGCGCCCCCACACCGTGTGGCGTCACCGCCTGGGGACGACCCGGGACGACGACGACGAGGTGTTCCACGAGCCCGACGAGTCCTACTGGATCGGGGTCGGCGAGACGCGCAGCGAGAAGTACCTGCAGATCGCCGCGGGGTCCAAGATCACCACCGAGGTGTGGTGCCTGGACTCCGCCGACCCGGCGGGCGAGTTCTGGTGCGTACGACCTCGCGAGGAGGGCGTCGAGTACGACGTCGAGCACGCGGTCGTCGGCGGCTTGGATCGCTTCCTCATCACCCACAACGCGGGGTCGCCCAACTTCGCCGTGGTCGAGGCGCCCGCCGGACCGGTCGACCGTGACTTCCGCGAACTGGACCCGCTCGTGCCGCACCGCGACGACGTGCGGGTGGAGGGGGTCGACGCGTTCGCCCGCGTGCTGGTGCTCGGGTACCGGGAGCAGGCGCTGCCCCGGTTCTCCCTGATGCCGCTGGATCCCGCGTCGACCGTGGGTGTGGAGGCGTATTCCGGGTTCACTCCCGTGGAGTTCGACGAGGAACTGTTCACCTCCGGCCCGGGGTCGAACCCGGAGTGGGACGCACCGGTGCTGAGGTTCGGGTTCGGCTCGTTCGTCACCCCGGGCCGCATCTACTCCCTGGCGCTGGCCACGGGGGAGCGGACCCTGTTGCGCGAGCAGGAGGTGCTGGGCGGCTACGACCCGGCCGGGTACGTGCAGCGCCGGGACTGGGCCACTGCCGGGGACGGCACCCAGCTGCCGATCTCCCTGGTGATGTCGCTGGAGACCGCAGCCCGGATCGACGCGGGCGAGCAGGTTCCGACCCTGCTGTACGGCTACGGTTCGTACGAGACCAGCATCGACCCCGCCTTCTCGGTGGCCCGGCTCTCGCTGCTCGACCGGGGGATGGCCTACGCGGTCGCGCACGTGCGGGGCGGCGGTGAGATGGGGCGCCTCTGGTACGAGCAGGGCAAGACCCTGACCAAGCGGAACACCTTCACGGACTTCGTCGACTGCGCGCGGCACCTGGTCGACTCCGGGCTCACCGCCCCGGACCGGTTGGTGGCGGAGGGCGGCAGCGCGGGTGGCCTGCTCATGGGCGCTGTGGCCAACCTCGCGCCGGAATTGTTCGTCGGCATCCAGGCGGTCGTCCCGTTCGTCGATCCGCTCACCTCGATCCTCATGCCGGAGCTCCCGCTGACGGTGATCGAGTGGGACGAGTGGGGCGATCCGCTGCACTCTGAGGAGGTCTACGACTACATGGCCTCCTACGCGCCGTACGAGAACGTCGAGGCCAAGGACTACCCGGCGATCCTGGCGGTGACCTCGCTCAACGACACCCGGGTGCTCTACGTCGAGCCCGCCAAGTGGGTGGCCAGGCTCCGGGCGGTGTCGACCTCGGCCGACTCGGCGGACCGCCCGGTGCTGTTGCGCTGCGAGATGAGCGCCGGCCACGGGGGCGTGTCCGGACGGTACGAGCGGTGGCGCCAGACCGCGTTCGAGTACGCGTGGACGGTCCGCACGGCCGGCGCCGGATAGGGCCGGACCCGCAGCCGTTCAGGCCGGCAGACGCTCGAGCGCGGTCGTCCTCGTCAGTCCTGGTCAGCTGTCGGCGGGGTCGGCGGGGTCGGCGGGGTCCATGGTCCCGGCCATCGCGGCGGCGGGGATGATCCCCCCGACGAACACCGCCAGGACAGCGAGTCCGCCCATCGCGTAGGCGAGGCGGTGGCCGTCGCCGAGTTCCATCGTGGAGCCGAACACCAGCACCAGTCCGATCACGAAGCAGATTCCCACGAGCACCGACAGTGCGGTGGATCTGGCGTGCAGGAGGGTCTGTGTCTCGAACTCGTCGAGGTAGCGCGGCGGCGCGGAGTCCTTGACGTCGATGACGGTGCGCAGCATCGTCCACACCGTGCAGATGGCCACGGTCATGGGCAGCCAGGCGATCACGATCGGGAGCCAGAAGAACCCGGCGACGGCGATCGCTGCCATGACCGCGACGCATGCCCAGTTCAACCGGACCAGCAGTCGGCGGCGTTCCGGGGTGCGCCACGAGAGCAGGCTGGTGGAGAGCCGGTCGACGGTCTTCTCGTAGCGACGCTCGGCGGAGGTCAGGGTGTGGTCGGTCGCGGTGCTCATGGAGTGTCCTCTCGTGTGCGGCGGTAGATCTCGGTGGACATCGGCTGGAACTCCTCGCGGGAGAAGACGGCCTCGACCGGCAGGTCGAACACCGCGCAGATGCGGAAGGCCAGATCCAGGCTGGGGTAGTGGTCGCCCCGTTCGAGCGCACCCACGGTCTGGGGGTTGACCTCGATCCGTTCCGCGAGCGAGGCCCGGCTGAGTCGGTGCTCGGCCCGCAGGACGGCGATCCGGTTGTAGATGGGGAGCTTTTCTCCCCGTCGCACTGGGCTCATGCAATGCAGTGTTGTAAAAACCCAACGATATGTCAAGGGTGGCAACCGCGTAAGCTGGCTCACATGAGCAGCCTCCACGACATCACCTTCACGACCATCGACGGCGAGCAGGCCCGACTCGGTGACTACTCGGGGCACGCCGTCCTGGTGGTCAACGTCGCGAGCGAGTGCGGGCTCACCCCGCAGTACGAGGGCCTGCAGGAGCTGGCCGACGACTATCGCGACCGCGGGTTCTTCGTCCTGGGGTTCCCGTGCAACCAGTTCATGGGGCAGGAGCCCGGCGACGAGGGCGCGATCAAGGAGTTCACCACCGAGAAGTACGGCATCACCTTCCCCCTGGCCGCCAAGGTCGACGTCAACGGCCCCGACCGGCACCCGCTGTACGCGGAACTGACCGCGGTCGCCGACGCAGACGGTGAGGCCGGTGACGTGCAGTGGAACTTCGAGAAATTCCTGCTGTCCCCGACGGGTGAGGTCGTGGGCCGCTTCCGCCCCAAGGTGGAGCCCGGTGCCCCCGAACTCACCGAGGCGATCGAGGACGTCCTCCCGGTCTGACCCCGTCCCGGAGCGTCACCTCCGGCCGGGACGTCACCTCCGGTCAAGACACGCGTCCGGTCGGGACACCGGACGTACACCTCGTCGTCGTCACGCTGTCATCACCGGCTGCGACGATGGGCTCCATGACACCGCGCCCGGCCACCGCCCGCCTCATCGTCTCCGTCTCGGGCCTGCGGGAGTCGACGCTGGAGGGTGCCGTGGATCTGGTCGGCGAACTCGAGCGGCGGTCGGTGCCCGTCTCGCTGCTCGTCGCGCCGAGGCGGGGGCGCGAGTACCGGATGACGGAGGACAGGGCCACGCAGGGCTGGCTACGCCACCGTCGCGAGCGGGGTGACTCGATCGTGTTGGGCGGCTACGACGAGGCCGCGACCCGACCGCGCAGGCCCGAGTTCGCCTCCATCGGACCCGCGGAGGCGGCCGTCCGTCTGGCCGCCGCGGACCGGATCATGGCCGACATGGGTCTTCGGACGCGGCTGTTCGCCCCACCACGGTGGAACGCGTCGCCGGGCTGTCTCGAGGCGTTGCCCGGGGCGGGCTTCCGGGTCTGTGCCTCTCTCACCGGCGTCCACGACGTGGTCCGCGGGACCACGGAGCGTGGCCGTGCGCTGTCGATCGGGGAGGGGTTCCTCGCCGATGCCTGGTGGTGCCGGGCCCTCGTCACCGCGGCGTGTCGGACAGCGGCGGCCGGAGGGCTGGTGCGCGTCAACGTCTCCGCCACGCAGCTCTCGCGCCGGGCGCCGCGGTCGGCGCTGCTGGACGCGGTGGACCGGGTGACCGGGGAGCACGGAGCCGTCACCGGCCGCTATGAGTGGCCGGCGGTCGCATTGGCCTCCGCGGCCTGAGCGAGGGGCGCGATCCCCCGCTGCGTGAGCCGTTCGGTGGCCCCGCCGAGTCCGGGTAGGATCGGCAGTCGAGCCCCGGCAGGTCCGGGTCCGCCCCGCGTTTCCACCGATCGAGGAGTTCCACCGTGGCCCGAGTCGTCGTCGAAGTCATGCCCAAGGCCGAGATCCTCGATCCGCAGGGCCAGGCCATCCACCGGGCCCTGGGCCGTCTCGGCCACCCGGGCGTCACCGACGTCCGTCAGGGCAAGCGGTTCGAGCTCGAGGTCGCCGACGGCGTGTCGGACGCCGAGCTCGAGGAGATCGCCTCGTCGCTGCTGGCCAACACGGTGATCGAGGACTGGAAGGTCGTCCGCGTGGACACCGCGGAGGCGGCCTCGTGACCGCACGGATCGGCGTCATCACCTTCCCCGGCACGCTCGACGACATCGACGCCTCACGCGCCATCACCAGGTCCGGCGCGCAGGCGGTCTCGCTGTGGCATGACGACGCGGACCTCCAGGGCGTCGACGCGGTGGTGGTCCCCGGCGGTTTCTCCTACGGCGATTACCTTCGCTGCGGCGCGATCGCCTCGATGGCCCCCGTCATGGGCGAGGTCATCACGGCGGCCCGCGGCGGCATGCCGGTCCTGGGCATCTGCAACGGCTTCCAGATCCTGTGCGAGGCCGGGCTGCTCCCCGGCGCCATGGGGCGCAACCGCGACATGCACTTCATCTGCCGTGACGAGTGGCTGCGAGTGGAGAACACCGGCACCGCGTGGACCAGCCGGTTCGAGGAGGGGGCGGAGATCCTCATCCCTCTGAAGTCCGGAGAGGGCCGGTACATGGCCACGCCCGAGACCATCGAGCAGCTCGAGGCCGAGGGGCGCGTGGTCTTCCGCTTCGCGGGCGACGCCCCCAACGGCTCGACCAACGGGATCGCCGGCATCTGTTCCGAGAACGGACGGGTGGTGGGCCTCATGCCCCATCCCGAGCACGCGATCGACCCGCTGACCGGGCCGTCCGACGACGGGCTCGGGCTTTTCCTCTCCGCGTTGGATGCGGTGGTCAAGGTCTGATCCTCACGCCGCGGCTACAGCAAAGGGCCCGCCGGGAGTGATCCCGGCGGGCCCTCGTTCTTGCCGCGAACGTCAGAGCGGGAGGTTCATGCGTCGCCGAAGAGGCTGCCGCTGCTGCCGAGGTCGGCGCCGAGGTCGCCGATGAAGCTCAGGAGCAGGTTCGGGCCGATGTACAGCGCGGCCGACAGGGTGTCGACGAAGGACGAGCCGACGGGGTCGGCGCTTCCGATCAACTCGGTGCTGAGGGGTGCGAATGCTTCGCCGATCGAACCAGTCAGGTCCATAGGGTTCTCCTAAGGTTGGTATCCCGCTCGGCGGGATGAGCTGCGGCGACCCGGATGATCGCACGCATAGGTGAAGTTTTGCACAACTACTTAGGCGTTCGTTCACCTTTCTGGCCGATATGACAGAAGTCACTCATGGGTCTGGAGTGAACCGAGAATAGACATGGTGGCCGTGCGGTCTGACCATCTACTCACCGGCCCATCCGTCGGTGGCGCGAGATGCGGTAGAACCGTGGGGTGAGCGAATCCAGCACCCAGCCCGTGTCCGCGTCCGAGAAGGCCGCCAGGCCGTTCGACATCGTCCTCTACGGGGCGACCGGATTCACCGGTGGTCTGGTGGCCGACTATCTGCTGCGGAACCTGCCCGAGGGTGGGTCGTGGGCCGTGGCGGGTCGGAACCGGACCAAGCTCGACGCGCTCGTCGCTCGCCTCGCCGCCGAGATGCCCGACGTCCCGGCCCCGGGGGTCGTGGTGGCGGACACCGAGGATCCGGGCTCGCTGGCGGACATGGCCCGCGCGGCCCGGGTCGTCATCACCACCGTCGGGCCGTACCTCGAGTACGGCGAGCCGCTCGTCGCCGCGTGCGCCGAGGCCGGGACCGACTACGTGGACCTGACGGGCGAGCCCGAGTTCGCCGACCGCATGTACCTCGAGTACCACGACAAGGCCGTGGCCTCCGGCGCACGGATCATCCACGCGTGCGGGTTCGACTCCATCCCCCACGACATGGGGGTGTTCTACACGATGAAGCAGGTACCCGAGGGTGTGCCGGTGGCGGTCTACGGTGCGGTCCACGCCGACGCCCAGTTCTCCGGCGGCACCTTCCACTCGGCCATCGGCCAGTTCGCCCGACTCCGTGAGGCCGGACGCACGGCGAAGGCGCGGCGCAAGAAGGAGGGCAGGGTCGAGGGGCGGCGGATCAAGTCGGTGACGGGCAAGCCGCACCACGACAGCGTTCTCGGCCGCTGGCTGGTGCCGCTGCCCACGATCGACCCGCAGATCGTGTTGCGGTCCGCGGCCGCGCTGGAGAGCTACGGCCCGGACTTCACCTACGCGCACTACGCCTCGGTCAAGTCGCCGTTGACCGCGACGGCGGGCATGGTCGGGGTCGGGGCGCTGACCGTGGGTGCCCAGATCGGCCCCATCAGGTCGCAGATGCTCAAGCGGATCGACCGTGGTGCCGGGCCCAGTGAGTCCCGCCGCGCCCGGTCGTCGTTCGACGTGACCTTCGTGGCGTTGGCGGGCGGGCGGCGGGTGGTCACCCGGGTGTGCGGCGGCGACCCCGGGTACACCGAGACGGCCATGATGATCGCGGAGTCGGCCCTGTGTCTGGCCTTCGACGATCTTCCCGCGCTCTCGGGACAGCTCACCACCGCCCAGGCGATGGGGGAGGCACTACTCGAGCGTGTCGAGCGCGGCGGCCTGACCTTCGAGGTGCTGTCCACCTAGCCCCGGCTGGTAGCGGATTCGCGGGCCGCCGCGGGCCGACTAGACTCGCCCCCGTGACGACTCACGTGGACTCCATCTCGCACGCCTCCGACACCCCCGAGTTGGCCCAGCCGTGGGCGGAACTCGGACTCAAGGAGGACGAGTACTCCCGCATCCGGGAGATCCTGGGCCGCCGGCCCACGGACGCCGAGTTGGCCATGTACTCGGTCATGTGGTCGGAGCACTGCTCGTACAAGTCGTCCAAGGTGCACCTGCGCTACTTCGGCGAGACCACCACGGACGAGATGCGGTCCACCATGCTCGCGGGGATCGGCGAGAACGCCGGCGTGGTGGACATCGGTGACGGCTGGGCGGTGACGTTCAAGGTCGAGTCGCACAACCACCCGTCCTACATCGAGCCGTACCAGGGTGCCGCGACCGGTGTCGGCGGGATCATCCGCGACATCATGGCGATGGGCGCGCGGCCGGTGGCCGTGATGGACCAGCTCCGCTTCGGCCCCGCCGACGCCGACGACACGCACCGCGTGCTCCCCGGCGTCGTGGCCGGGGTCGGCGGGTACGGCAACTGCCTGGGCCTGCCCAACATCGGTGGTGAGACGGTGTTCGACGAGTCGTACGCCGCCAATCCGCTGGTCAACGCCCTCGGTGCGGGCGTCATGCGCGTGGAGGACCTGCACCTGGCGTTCGCCTCCGGCACCGGCAACCGGATCATCCTGTTCGGTGCCCGCACCGGTCTCGACGGGATCGGTGGCGTGTCGGTGCTGGCGTCCGAGACCTTCGATGTGGACGAGGACGGAGCGCCGGTCAAGCCGCGCAAGCTCCCCAGCGTCCAGGTGGGCGACCCGTTCATGGAGAAGGTCCTCATCGAGTGCTGCCTCGAGCTGTACCGCGACGAGCTGGTCGTGGGCATCCAGGACCTCGGCGGTGCCGGCCTGGCGTGCGCCACCTCCGAGCTGGCCGCGGCCGGCGACGGCGGCATGCACATCGTGCTCGACAACGTCCCGCTGCGCGCGGAGGGCATGTCCGCCGCCGAGATCCTCTCCAGTGAGTCGCAGGAGCGCATGTGCGCCGTGGTGACGCCGGAGAACGTCGAGGCCTTCATGGACGTGTGCCGCCGCTGGGACGTGTTGGCCGCCGACATCGGCGAGGTCACCGACGGCGACCGGCTCACCATCGAGTTCCGCGGTGAGACCGTGGTGGACGCCCCGCCCGAGTCGCTGGCCGACGAGGGGCCGGTCTACGAGCGCCCCCTCGAGCGGCCCTCCGACCAGGACGCCCTGCAGGCGGACACCACCGCGACCCTGGCCCGCCCGGCCACCGGCGACGAGTTGCGCCGGACCCTGGTGGACATGATCTCCAGCCCGGCCCTGTGCTCGCGCAAGTTCATCACCGAGCAGTACGACCGCTACGTCCGCGGCAACACGATCCTCGCGGAGAACGCCGACGGCGGTGTCCTGCGCATCGACGAGGAGTCCGGCCGCGGCATCGCACTGTCGACCGACGCGTCGGGGCGCTACACCAAGCTCGACCCGTACACCGGTGCCCGGCTGGCCCTGGCGGAGGCGTACCGCAATGTCGCCGTCACCGGCGCCACCCCGGTCGCCGTGACCAATTGCCTCAACTTCGGCTCGCCCGAGGACCCGGGCGTGATGTGGCAGTTCCGCGAGGCCGTCCACGGACTGGCGGACGGTTGTGCCGAGCTCGGTATCCCCGTCACCGGCGGCAACGTCTCCTTCTACAACCAGACCGGGTCCACCCCGATCCTGCCGACGCCCGTCGTGGGCGTGCTCGGAGTGATCGACGACGTCGCCCGCCGCACGCCCACCGCGTTCGGTGACACCCCCGGCGAGAACGTCTACCTGCTCGGCGAGACCCGCGACGAGCTCGACGGGTCCATCTGGGCCCAGGTCGCCCACGAGCACCTCGGAGGCATGCCCCCGACGGTCGACCTGCGGTGGGAGGCCACACTCGCCCGTATCCTGGCCACGTGCTCCAAGGACGGCCTGATCACCGGCGCACACGACCTGTCGGAGGGCGGGCTCGCGCAGGCGCTCGTGGAGTCGGCCCTGGCCGGGGAGTGCGGCCTCCGGGTGGTGCTGCCCGCCGACGCGGACCCGTTCGTGTGGCTCTTCTCCGAGTCGGCCGGCCGCGTGATCGTGTCGGTCCCCCGGGGCGAGGAGATCCGCTTCCAGCAGATGCTCACCGCGCAGGACATCCCGCACACCCGGATCGCCGTCACCGACCCGGATTCGGGGACCTTCGAGGTCCAGGGGCAGTTCACCCTGACCACCGCAGAGCTGCGCGCCGCCCACGAGGGGACGCTGCCGGCACTGTTCGGCGTCGACCCGGTCTGAGACGGTCATCCTGAGACGGGCCGGCAGGGATCGGACCGGTCGGGCGCGACCCGATGCGTGATCTCCGCAGACGAGAGCGACTGCTCGCCGTCGTCCTGGCCGGCACGGCGGGGTTCGTCGACGCGGTCGGCTTCCTCGTGGTGGGTGGCTACTTCGTGTCGTTCATGAGCGGCAACTCCACGCGAATGGCCGTCGACCTGGTGCAGGGTGACCTCGGCGGCGCGGGGATCGCGGCCGTCGTCCTGGTCTCGTTCTTCCTCGGCGCGGTCGCCGGTGCGGTGGTCACCCGCCTCCGTCCCCGGGATGATCGCCCGGCCGTCCTGGCCCTGGTCGCCACCCTGCTGCTGGTGGCGCTCGCGGTGCACCGGCTCACGACCGCCACGGTCGTCGGGGCGCCGCTGTCGATGACGGTGGTCGCGGCGTCGATGGGTGCCATGAACTCGGTGTTCCACTCGCGGGGAGAGGTCTCGCTCGGGGTCACCTACATGACCGGTGCGGTGGTCAAGTCCGCCCACCGGCTGGTGGACGCGCTGGCCGGGGGGTCGTGGGCGCCCTATCGTCAGCAGGTCTCCCTGTGGGCTGCGCTCGCGCTCGGTGGGGTGGCGGGCGCGGTGCTCCAGGTGCGCCTCGGTGTGGCCGCGCTGGGCGTCGCGGCGGCGGTCGTGACCGGCGCTCTGCTCGTGACGGTCTGGGTGCGTGGTCGGGAGAACCGCGGGGCGTGAGGGTCGGGGTCAGCCTCGTCGTCGTGCCCGGTGGTAGGTCTCGCGCGCGGCGAGGCCGTGGACCACCTCGTCGATCATGGGGCGGACGAACCGCGCCCGGTGGGCGGAGTCGGAGGCCGCCGCCGCGGCCAGGTTGAGGGCGGAGAACGCCGCGAGGGTCAGCGCGACGCGCACCAGGGTCACGCTGACGGGCACGCCGGCCAACAGGCCACCCAGGTCCTCCGTCGGCCGCAGCGTCCACCGGGTCTCGGTGGCCTCCGGTATGGCTACCCAGCCCAGGAACACGAAGAACAGGAACACCAGGCAGGCGAACAACACGGCCTGGATGAGGGTGGCCAGCACCGGGACCAGCAGGATGTTGATCCGCTCGGACATCCGCAGCTCCCGGCCCGGCGCCCGCGCCTCCAGCTCGTCGTGGAGGTCGTCCCGGGTGGTGATGGCCACCAGCAGGACGGTGAGCAGACCCATGACGCCCACCACGGCGAAGGTCCGCGGCCAGGACAGCGCCACCATCACCTGCCAGATCTCCGCGCTGAAGAACAGGAACAGCACGGCCAACATGAGGACCGGCAGGACCCGGGCCACCATGTGGCCCATGGTGCCGAGCTCGCGCCGGACCCGCCGCGCGGCCCAGCGCACCAGCGAACCCACACCGATGTAGGTACCCACCAGCACCCCCGCCAGGAGGAGCGAGGTGGTGGCCGGGCCGGGGCCGTCATGGGCCTCGAAGGTGAGAGGTGCCGCCACGACGAGGGCGACCGCCGAGACGAGACCGACGACCGAGCCGGACACCCGGTCCAGGCGTCGCACCACGCGGGCCACCAGCCACCCGAGCAAGGGCGCGGCGGCGAACAAGCCGAGCGCCAGCAGGAGCAGCAGGATGATCGGATCTGTGATCCCGATGTCGTCCAGCTCCGGTGAATCCTCACCGACCCGCTCGAGCAGGGCCACCGCGTAATCGTTCGAGCGGTCCAACGCGGAGAGACCCGACGTGGCCACCGCGAGACCGGCGCTGACTCCGGCGGAGCGGATGAGCATCTCGCGAGACCGCGTGGACGGGACGATCATCAGCGGCAGTCCCAGCGACCGCAGGTACTCCTCGTGGACACCCCGGCTGCTGGCCGGGGTCGGATCGGGCGTGGGCACGGGGACATTCTGGCAGTCATCGCGGTCCGCACGGCCGGTACCGCCGACTATCGTCTAGCCATGTCCACCAGTGAGCGAGCGGTGCAGACGCCCGGCGCGGAGCGGTCCGCGCCGACCGCGCCCCCGGTCTACGCCCGCCTGCCGTCCAAGGTGCGGGACGACGACGTGCGGCCGGCGCTGCCCGGCCAGGTCGTCGACACCGTGTTCTTCACCCTGGCCACCCTCGCGGCCGGATGGCTCGGCTGGCGGCTGTTGGACGACGTGTGGCGCCACACCTGGTGGCATCTGTTCCTCCTGATCCCGTTCTGGGCACTGGTCGCCTATCTGGTCCTGCCCCGGCTGCAGACGCTGATCACCTCGGTGTACGTGCCGGGATACTTCATCGCGCGGACCCGGACGTCTGACGGGTTGCTGGGGGACCCGGTCAACCTGGCCGTCGACGGCACCGCCCGTCAGATCCACGAGACCATGACGGCCTGCGGGTGGGTGCTGGCCGACGACATCACGGTCCGGTCCTCCTGGGGCATCATCATGTCCTCGGTGCTCCGGCGGTCCTACCCCTCCGCGCCGGTGAGCCCCCTGCGGCTCTTCGGACGCAGGCAGTGTCTGGCCTACCAGCAGGAGGTCGAGGGCAACGCCGCGCAACGGCACCACGTCCGGTTCTGGCGGTGCCCAGACGGGTGGCTGCTGCCCGGCGGCCACCGCGTGCAGTGGCTCGGGGCCGGCACCTACGACCGGGCCGTGGGTTTGTCGCTGTTCACCCTCCAGGTGACGCACAAGATCGACGCGGACATCGACGTGGAGCGCGACTACATCGTGGACTCGATCCGCTACCACGTCCCCGCCGCGGGTGTTCGGGTGCTCGAGAACTTCTCCGCCGGCTACCACTCCCGCAACGGCGGGGGTGACGCGATCCGCACCGACGGTGACCTACCGGTGGTGGACCTGAGGTCCGTACCGGTCCCCGAGGCGTCGGCGGCAGGGCTCCCGGCCGGGGTGGTGCGGGCCGCCCGCGGGTACGACGACCCCCAGGCGGAGGGCGGGCTGGCGTCGGGGGACGCCGACCGGCC
>NZ_JAALEB010000103.1:0-2780 GCF_014145165.1 Dietzia sp. Cai40
GCGACCCGCAGGCCCGCCGCACCGGTCCCGCGCGGGTCGGTGATCGGGTCGATCAACCGGGCCGACCACCCCGCCAGGGCCTGGACGGCCACTCCCACGCCCACGCCGACGGCGGCCGCCACGAGGACCGCCAGGAGCACCCCGATCCGGCGCGGGTCGTTGTAGTAGATGCTGCCGATCCCGCGCAGTGCGCCGCCGGTCCAGTTACCGAACGTGCTCATGGAGTTGACGCACACCACCAGCACCCCGCCCCAGAGCAGGAGCGGCCACAGCACGAGGCGGCGGAGCATGACGATCACCCCCACCACCGCGAGGGCCAGCAGCACCCAGCGCACTCCCCAGTCCTGCACGTGTCGCACCTGTAGCGCCACGGCCCGGCCCCAGACGGCCGCCCGGTCGGCGTTGATCTCGAACTCGAAGGCCGAGATCTCGTCCGCGTCCTCGGAGACGGTGAGGACCTGGGGCAGCAGCGTGAGCACGCCCGCCAGGCCGATCCCGGCCAGGACGACGAAGTCCCGCAACCGGCCCCGGACCGGGCGCCACAGCCCCTCGAACAGCCACCAGAACAGCACGAACACCGCGGCGGTCACCATGGCTGACGGGTGGATGCCCCCGACGCCGACCAGGCCGAGGGCGGCGGCGGGCACGAGACGTCGGTCCGCCAGCGCGGCCACCACGACCGCGGCCACCAGGCCCGCCAGCCCGTTGGCCACGCCGGAGGGGGTCGCTGCCACCATCACCTCGACGAACGGCAACCCGGGGAACAGCGGGGTGGCCATGGCCGCGACCGCGGCCGAGGTGGCGGCGGCCGGTCGGGAGAAGCGCCGGTGGGTGATGAGCCAGGCGAGTGCGGCCACACCGAGCGGGAACGCCAGCGCCATGGCGCCGATCTGCACCAGGTTGTAGGTCTCGACCGCCCCGATGCCGCGCAGCCCCATGACCAGGGCGGCGATCGCGTGCCAGGTGCTCGGGTAGTAGAGGGTGGCCCCGTTCTCCGGGTACCGGAGCTCGCCCGCCTGGTCCGGGGACGCCAGTCCCGTGTCGTGGATGAACCGGATGTAGTTGGCGTGCCAGTGGGCGTCCCAGCCCTGGAAGACGTTGGCGGTGCCGCCCGGCGTGGCCGAGAGCTCGGTGAGGATCATCTGCCCGATCAGCCACGCGCTCACCGGGATCGACGCGGCCGGGAGCAGCCACCACCACGAGCGGCGGGCACGCGGCGTGTCACCCACCCGCCCCCTACGGCGCCGCCGGATCCACAGCGTCCCGGAGATGAGCAACCCCACCAGCCCGACGATCACCGCGGTGACCGCCGTGGCCACCGCATACGCGCCCAGGGACCACGGCACACCCGTCCGGCCGTACGCGTAGGTGGCGATCGTGACGATCCCCGCGGACACGGGGATCGACGTGCCCACCGCCAACCGGAGCGGGAGCCGTGCGGCCAGTCCCACGATCAGCCCGGGGACCACGAGGAGCGCGGTGAGGGTCAGCATGACCATCGCGATGTCGATGACCTGCCTCCGTCCCTGTCGTACTCATCCGATCCGACCATTATGGGCCACCCGCCCCGCGGCCCTCAGCGCGGCACGAGGACTCCGACCGGTCCGCTGCCGATGCACAACTCCCCAAGGCCCCCTTCGGGAGTGAAGGTGACCCCGGTACCGGACCCCTCGACGCGTACGAACACCGTTCCCAGACCCGCCGACACCGGCACCGTCACCTCGGCGCCCTCGTCGAGGCGGACATCCACCTCGCCGTCCGCGTCGGCGAAGAGATTGAGCTGGACGAGCCAGTCCCGGTCGATCAGGGGGCCGTCGAGCGGGATCCGGGCACCGCCCCCGGAGACCCGGTATCCGCAGCCGGGCTCGGGCCCCTGGGGGATCGTCCGGAGCGCCGCGACCTCGGCCGGATGAAGGGTGCCGAGGGCGTCGATCACGACCGGATCAGTGGTCCACCCGGTCACCGGCGGGATCCCGGGAACACCCGCGAGCAACGACGAGAGCCGGTGTGACGGTGCGGTGACCGGGAGGAGGACCTCGAGCGGGAGATCCTGGTCGAGCAGCGGGGCGCTCCGATCATGCAGCGTCTCGAGCAGGGGGAGGGCGTAGTCGCGGGAGGGCTGTTCGGACCACGTCGTCCGATAGGTCAGGGTCGAGACCGCTGAGGAGGCGAGCAGCGCGATGAGCACCACCACGCCCGCCGGCACCGACCTGCGCCCGGCCGTGGAGGTACCCCGTCGTGGCGCCGACAACGCCAGCGCCGCGGCGGCGCCCAGGACCAGCGGGAATTCGGGGTGGTACCGGAGGGTCTGGACGATCTCCGCCGCGGTGTCCGGGCCCGCCCGCCCCACCGCGACCAGCACCACGGAGAGCAGCGGGTACAGCGCGACCGCAGCCCAGACCGCCCCGGTGCGCCGACGGGTGGCGAGAGACCACGCCAGCACCCCGGCACACGCCAGGACACCGAGGAGCACGACGGAGACCGGCGGGTCCGCCATGGGCGGCCCCGGGTGCCACCGGTCCCACCGCCACGGGCCTCCTCCCACTGTCGGGATGACGGCCAGTCTGTAGGTGTGGTCGACGAGGTCCAGGAACCCCGGGCGCGTGCCCTCGACCTCACCGAACGACGCCCGGCCACCGAGACGACCGACGACGACGAGGAATACCGCCGCCCACACCACGAGCACGGCCCCCTGGGCAGCCCAGGCCACCCGCGTGCGCTTCCAGATGACACGCGGGGTCACCGACCCACTCCGACCGACCCACCACCAGCCCACCAGG
>NZ_JAALEB010000104.1:0-5912 GCF_014145165.1 Dietzia sp. Cai40
GCCGCCCCCGGGGGTTCCCGGGGGCGGCCGCCTCTACCGCGTGTCGAGCGGACCGCTCGGCCGGTGGCCTGTTCAGTTCTGCTCGGCAGCCGCCTTCTTCAACGACTCGGTGGGCGCGAAGCGCTCGCCGTACTTGGCGGCCAGTTCCTCGGCTCGGGCGACGAAACCCTTGTAGCCCGAGGCGACGTGCTCGCCGGGTGCCGCGTAGTTCTTGGCGTACTGGCGGGTGCCGCCCGTCCACGCCGGGAACCCGATGCCGATGATCGAACCGATGTTGGCGTCGGCATCGTCCACGATCACACCCTCGTCAACGCACTTCTGCGTCTCGAGCACCTCGGCGAACAGCATGCGGTCCACCAGGTCCTGCAGTGGCGGCGCGTTGTCCGGGGAGGTGTTGAACGCCTCCCGCAGACCCGACCAGAGGCCGGCGCGCTTGCCGTCGATGTAGTCATAGAAGCCCGCGCCGGCGGCGCGACCGGAGCGCTCGATCTCCTCGACCATCTTCAGCACCACGCGGTCGGAGGCGCTGGGCACGTACTCCTTACCCTCGGCCTCCTCGGCCTCGCGGGTGGCCTGACGGATCTTGACCATCAGGTTGAGGTTCAGCTCGTCGGACAGCTGCAGCGGCGCGGCCGGGTATCCGGCAATGCGGCCGGCCTGCTCGATGGTGGAGGGCTCGATCCCCTCGTCGAGCATGGCCAGCGCCTCGTTGACGAACGTGCCGATCACGCGGGAGGTGTAGAAGCCCCGGCTGTCGTTGACCACGATCGGGATCTTGCGGATCTGCAGGGTCAGGTCGATGGCCCTGGCCAGCGTCTCCGGCGTGGTCTTGTCACCCTTGATGATCTCGACGAGCTGCATCTTGTCGACGGGCGAGAAGAAATGCAGGCCGATGAAGTCCTCGGGCCGCTTGACGCCGGTCGCGAGGTCGGTGATCGGCAGCGTGGAGGTGTTGGACCCCAGCAGCGCGTCCGCGTTGACGACGTCCTCGATCTCCTGGAAGACCTTCTTCTTCAGGTCCGGGGACTCGAAGACCGCCTCGATCACGAGGTCGCAGCCGGCCAGCGCCTGCGGATCCGCCGTCGGGGTGATCCGGGCGAGCAGCGCGTCGGACTTCTCCTGGGTGGTGCGGCCACGCTCGAGCGCCTTGGCCTCGATGCTCTCGGAGTACGCCTTGCCCTTGTCGGCGGAGGCCTGCTCGACATCCTTGAGCACGACCTCGATGCCGGCCTTGGCGCAGACGTAGGCGATGCCCGCGCCCATCATGCCGGCTCCCAGGACTCCGACCTTGGTGAACTGCGTCCGGGGGATCTCCGAACCGTCGGCGGCCTTGGGCCGCGCTCCCCCCGAGGAGCAGTGCTGCATGTCGAAGAAGAAGGCCTGGATCATGTTCTTGGCCACGACGCCGGTCACCAGCGAGACGAAGTAGCGCGCCTCGATCTTCTCCGCGGTGGCGAAGTCCACCTGCGAGCCCTCGACGGCCGCGGCCATGATGGCACGCGGCGCCGGGGAGGGCGCGCCCTTGGTCTGCTTGCGCATGTTCGCGGGGAAGGACGGCAGGACGCCGGCCAGTGCGGGGTCCTTGATCGTGCCGCCGGGGAGCTTCCACCCCTTGCGGTCCCACGGCTGGGTGGCCTCGGGCTCGGTGCCGATCCACGCCTTGGCGGCGTCGATCAACTGCTCGGGGGCCACGACCTCGTCGACGAGGCCGGCCTCGAGCGCCTTGGCCGGCGCGAAGGACCGACCGGACATGAGGATGTTGGGCACGGCCTGGGCCAGGCCGAACATGCGGACGGTCCGGACGATCCCGCCGCCACCCGGCAGCAGACCGAGGGTGACCTCGGGCAGGCCGACCTTGGCGCCGCGGGCGTCGGCCATGACGCGGTGGTGGCACGCGAGCGCGAGCTCGAGGCCGCCACCCAGGGCCGCACCGTTGATGGCGGCCACGACCGGGACCCCGAGGGTCTCGAGGGCGCGCATCCGGCCCTTGATCTCCATGGACCGCTCGAACAGCTGCTCGGCGTCCTCGGGGCCCGCCGTGATCATGGACTTGAGGTCGCCGCCACCGAAGAAGCTCTTCTTGGCGGAGGTCAGGACGACGCCCTTGATGGAGTCCTTCTCGGCCTCGATGCGGCCGACGGTCTCCGAGAAGTCGTCGATGAAACGGGCGTTCATGGTGTTCGCGCCGTGGTCGGGGTCATCCATGGTGAGGGTGACGATGCCGTCGCCGTCCTGCTCCCACCGGAACATGTTTTCGCTCACTGGTTCTCTACTCCTCAAGGCTGTGGTGTCGGTGGTGCGGATCAGACGCGCTCGATGATGGTGGCGACTCCCATGCCGCCGCCCACGCAGAGCGTGATGAGGGCGCGCTTGCCGCCGGTCCGCTCGAGCTCGTCGAGCACGGTGCCGGTGATCATGGCGCCGGTCGCACCGAGGGGGTGGCCCATGGCGATCGCTCCGCCGTTGACGTTGAGCTTCTCGTCGGGGATGTTCATGTCCTTCTGGAACCGCAGGACGACGGAGGCGAAGGCCTCGTTGAGCTCCCAGAGATCGATGTCGTCAGAGGTGAGGCCGGCGATCTCGAGAGCCTTCTTCGCTGCCGGGGTCGGGCCGGTGAGCATGATGGTGGTGTCGGCGCCGGAGGTGGCCGCGGCCACGACACGGGCGCGCGGCGTCATGTTCATCTCCTTGCCGGCCTTCTCCGAACCGACCACCACGAGCGCGGCGCCGTCGACGATGCCGGACGAGTTGCCACCGTGGTGGACGTGGTTGATCTCCTCGACCCAGTGGTACTTCTGCAGCGCGACGGCGTCGAAGCCACCCATGTCGCCGACCATGGCGAACGACGGCGTGAGGCCGGCCAGCTTCTCGACGGTGGTGCCCGGACGCATGTGCTCGTCGTGGTCGAGAATGGTGACGCCGTTGATGTCCTTGACCGGGACGACCGACTTGGCGAACCGGCCCTCCTCCCACGCCTGGGCGGCGAGCCGCTGCGAGCGCTCGGCGTAGCGGTCCACGTCCTCGCGGGTGAAGCCCTCGAGGGTGGCGATGAGGTCGGCACCGATCCCCTGCGGGGAGAAGTACGTGTCGTAGTTGGTGGCCGGGTCCAGGGCCCAGGCCCCGCCGTCGGTGCCCATCGGGACACGCGACATGGACTCGACGCCGCCGGCGAGGACGACCTCGTCCCATCCGGAGCGGATCTTCTGGGCGGCCATGTTGATCGTGGTCAGGCCGGATGCGCAGAAGCGGTTGATCTGCACGCCGGCCACGGTGTCGGGCATCTTGGCGGCCAGCGCGGCGATGCGCGGCAGATCCATGCCCTGGTCACCCAGGGGGGTGACGATTCCGTAGATGATGTCCGAGATCCGGTTCTCGTCGAGGTCGGGGAACCGACGCCGCATTTCTTCGATGAGACCGACGACCAGGTCGATCGGCTTGACCCCGTGCAGAGCGCCGCCAGGCTTGCCCTTGCCTCGCGGAGTCCGGATGGCGTCGTAGATGAATGCCTCGGTCATGGGTTGTCCACGGCCTTTCTCTGGGCGGAACTGATACGTGTTCGAACTCAGGTTACGTTGTCCACCCACCGCGCGCGGAGTGCGGTCCGTTTTTGTCGACCCGCACCCCGCGCGCTCCGATGGCACAGTGGACCGTGACTGTCCGCGGCGTCCCGGCAGGGGCGCCGCCCGACCCGACGCGAGGACCCCCGTGACCGTGACCGACGCCGTACCCCCCGCCCTGGTCGAGCTCGCCGAGAGGTGTGGGGTCGCCACGAGCTACACCGATGCGCGCGGAGTCCGACAGGACATCACCGCCCGGACCCTGCGCGCGGTTCTGGCCGCGATGGGCGTCCGGGCCGGCGATGACGACGACGAGAGCGGCACCACGGCCCGTGAGGCCCTCGAGGAGAATCGTCTGCGGCCGTGGCGGCGGGTGCTCCCACCGACGATAGTGGCGAGGCGGGGGGCGAGCGCCAGGTGCGCGGTTCATGCCCCACGCGGTGCCACGGTGACGCTGTCGGCCCATCTCGAGGACTCGGCCGCACCGCTCGATGTGGAGCTCCCCGACACCCCTGCCGAGTCGATGGAGGTCGACGGCGTGCTCGTTGACCGCGTCGAACTCGACCTCCCCGCCTCCCTCCCCCTCGGATGGCATCGGCTCGTCGCCGTGGTCTCCGAACCGTCAGCTCCCGGATCCCGGACGGTCGAGTCCACCCTGCTGGTGGCCCCGCAATCGATACCGGTTCCCGCGGACCTCACGCGACGCCGCGCGGCCGGTCTGGCCGCGCAGATCTACCAGGTCCGGTCCGAGCAATCGTGGGGGGTCGGGGACCTGGCCGATCTGGCCGACCTCGCCGGCTGGGCGGGCCGGGACCTCGGAGCCGACTTCGTCCTGGTCAACCCGATGCACGCCGGGGAGCCGTTCCCGCCGGTGGAGCCGTCCCCGTACCTACCCACCACGCGTAGGTTCGCCTCGCCTCTGTATCTCCGTCCCGAGCAGATTCCGGAGTACACCGCCCTGCCGGATGAGGACAGGCGGAGGATCGATGATCTCGCACGGTCACAGCACCCGCACAACTCCCGGGACACCATCGACCGCGACTCCTCCTGGAGTGCCAAGCTCGATGCCCTGCGGATGGTGTTCTCGGCTCCCCTGTCGGATGATCGGGCACGGGAGTTCGACGCCTTCGTCGTCGAACAGGAACCCGGTCTCCATCGCTTCGCCACGTGGTGCGCGCTGGCGGCCGAGGCGGGCCCGGACTGGTCGCGGTGGCCCGAGGATCTCCGGGATCCGGACTCCGACGCGGTGGCGCGCTACGCGCACGACCACGCGGAGGAGGTCCGTTTCCACCAGTGGCTGCAGTGGCAGGTCGCTCAACAGCGTGCAGGGGCGCAGAGTGCGGCCCTGTCGGCGGGGATGCGCCTGGGCATCCTGCACGACCTCGCCGTCGGGGTTCATCCCACCGGCGCCGACGCCTGGGCCCTCCACCGCTCACTGGCACGCGGGGTCACCGTGGGCGCGCCGCCGGACGCCTACAACCAGCTGGGCCAGGACTGGTCTCAACCCCCGCTGCGACCGGACGCGCTCGCCGAGGATGGCTACCGACCGTTCCGGGACATCGTGCGCGCCGCGCTGCGGGACTCGGGAGGGATCCGGATCGACCACATCCTCGGGCTCTTCCGACTCTGGTGGATACCGTCGGGACTCGCGCCCACCGAGGGAACCTATGTGCGCTACGACCACGAGGCGATGATCGGGGTCCTCGCTCTGGAGGCGTCACGTGCCGGAGCCGTGGTCGTGGGAGAAGACCTGGGGACCGTCGCACCGGGGGTTCGGGAGGAACTGTCCGAGCGAGGAGTCATGGGAACCTCGGTGATGTGGTTCGAGCAGGAGGATGGCCGGCCGACGCCTCCGGAGGACTACCGGCGACTGTGCATGACCTCGGTGACGACCCACGACCTCCCCCCGACTGCAGGTTATGTCGATCTCGTCCACGTCGACGTCCGCGAGGAGCTGGGCCAGCTGACGGGCGATGCGGAGCAGGAGCGCCTCGATGCCGCGGCCGAGATCCGTTCCTACACCGAGGCGGTCAGGCAGCGCGGTCTCCTCGAGGGCGACAGCCCGGAAGACCTGGTGGTGGCGCTCCACGCCTTCCTGTCCGCGGCGCCCTCTCTCCTGTACGCCGTGTCCGTCGCCGACCTGGCTGGAGATCGCCGGCCGGTCAACATGCCGGGGACGTCCGAGGAGTACCCCAACTGGCGTGTCCCGCTCACCGACAGCCGGGGTGCGGTGGTCTCCGTGGAGGGACTACGTGACTCCGGCCTTGCGGGGCGGGTGTGGGGCGCGGTGGCCGGTCAAGGTGGGGTGGTATGACGAGAGCCCCCGGGTCGCGTGATGCGATCCGGGGGCTCTCG
>NZ_JAALEB010000105.1:0-3574 GCF_014145165.1 Dietzia sp. Cai40
TTCTCACCTGGCTACGCCGATTGGGAGACACACCCTAGTCGACCTGCTCACCGAGGACGCGGAGTTCAGCATGCCGCCGTTCGAGCTCTGGCTCCGCGGCCCCGCGCAGATCGAGCGCTGGTGGCGCGGCCCCGGGCAGGTGTGCCGCAACTCGCGGACCATCGTCACCTCCGCCAACGGCCGTCCGGCCGTCGCGGTCTATCACGACGGCGGCGGTCGAGACGAGAGCCGAAACGACGCCGGCGTTCGCGACTCCAGCGCGGCTCGATGGGAGCCGTTCGCGATCCACGTCCTGGAGTCCCGCGCCGGCCGCCTCTCGGCCCTCACCCACTTCATCGGCGCGGGCCACTTCGCCGAGTTCGGCCTGCCCGCCCACCTGCCGTAGGGAGAATCCCCGCCGCACCGATCACTTTCGGCGCCTCGCACCGTCTACCCCTGTGAAGGACGGTCCTTCGGGCCCCGAGCACCTGCTCGACCGGGCCCCCGAGTCCCCTCAGGAGGGATCATCATGAGCCGCACGATCACGGCCCACATGTTCTCCACGCTCAACGGCGTGACGGAGCATGCCGAGCACTGGCAGTTCGACGCCTTCGGACCCGAGGAGATGGAGTTCATGCAGAAGATGACTGCCGCGACCACGGACCTGGTGCTGGGCCGCACGCTCTGGCAGGAGTGGTCCGGTTACTGGCCCGGTGCGCAGGACCCGTTCGCCGAGTGGGTCAACCCGGTCCGCAAGCACGTGCTCACCTCCACCCTGACGGGCGAGCTGCCGTGGAACAGCGTTATCGCCACCGGTGATGCGGCCGGGTACCTCGGGCAGCTGCGGCAGGAACCGGGCGGCGACATCGCGATCGCGGGTGGCGTGGAGACCACCAGGAGGCTGGTGCTGGCGGGCCTGGTGGACGAGCTCACGCTGACCATCCACCCGGTGATCTCCGGTGAGGGCCGCAGGCTCTTCGACGAGTCCGTCCCCACGACGCGCCTGCGTCTGTTGAACTCGACGCAGACCCAGGCGGGCAACATCGTCGCGACCTATGCCCTGCGCTCGGACTCCGCGGACGCCTGACCGGACCCACCCGCTCATCACCCGAAACCCATCACCCCGCCGCCTATCGATCAGAGGAGAATCCGATGTCCTTCCAGGCGTATCTCGACACCATCGAAACCAAGACCGGGCTGACGCCGCGGCAACTCGTGGATCAGGCGACCGAACGCGGTTTCGGCCCCGGCACCAAGGCCGGGCCGATCCTGGAATGGTTGAAGAACGACTACGGCCTCGGCCGCGGCCACGGCATGGCGCTCGTCCACGTGATCACCAAGGGGCCCCGGATCAGCTCGAAGCACGTCGGCTCCACCGGCTCACACGCCGACGCGACCGACATGCTCTGGCTCGATGGCGCGGCCACCAACCCGAACCGCTGATCCCGGGTCCTCCCCCGCCGAGCCGGCGGCGAGTATGCGCAGCCGGTCAGTATCGGATCCCGGCCCCACCACCCGCCACCGCGGGTAGCGTCCGTCACCATGCAGCCCTCGCCCGACCAGGCACCCGAGACCGCAGCCGACCAGCGAGAGGTCGTCCTCGAGCGCCACGACGACGTCGCCGTGATCAGGCTCAACAGCCCCGATCGGCTCAACGCTGCGACCACGCGGAACCTCACCGACCTCGTCGCCGCTCTCGACGCCTGCGACGCCGACGACGACATCCGGGCCGTGGTGCTCACCGGCACCGGACGAGCGTTCTGCGCGGGGGCCGATATCTCGGGCGGGGGCGACACCTTCGCCGTCGATCCAGGCCAGGACAACGGCCACGCCCCGCCGGACACGGGCGGCCTGGTCTCGCTACGCATCTTCCGGATGACCAAGCCGATCATCTCGGCGATCAACGGCTCGGCCGCGGGCGTCGGGGTGACCATGACCCTGCCCACGGACGTGCGTATCGCCGCGGATCACGCCAAATTCGGGTTCGTGTTCACGCGACGCGGGTTGGTGCCGGAGGCGTGCTCCACCTGGTTCCTGCCCCGCATCGTGGGCATCTCCACGGCGGTCGAGTGGACTGTCGGCGGCAGGACCATCCTCGCCGGCGAGGCCCTGGAGCGCGGCCTGGTCCGTGAGCTGCTCCCGACCGACGAGGTCCTCCCCCGCGCCATCGAGATCGCTCGCGAGCTGACCCGCGGCACGGCCCCGGTCTCGGCGGCGCTGACCCGCCAGCTCATGTGGCGGATGCTCGGCGCTCCCGACCCTGAGGTGGCCCACCGCGCCGAGTCCATCGGTATCTATACCCGCGGCACGTCCGCCGACGTCCGCGCCGGCGTCTCCGCGTTCCTGGCCAAGGAGGAGCCGGACTTCCCGGACCGCGTCTCGGACGGCCTGCCCGACCTCTTCACCTGAGCTACTTCCCTCACTGCCTCGCCGCAACATCTGACCAGCTCCACCGCCACCCCCCACCTCGGAGAGGACTCCCCATGACTTCTGTCGACCTCACCGGTCGCGTCGCGATCGTCACCGGATCGACCGCCGGCCTCGGCGCCCGATTCGCCCATGTGCTCGCGGACGCGGGCGCGACTGTCGTCGTGACCGGGCGGCGTACCGAGAGGATCGAGGAGGTCGTCGACGCGATCAGCCGACGCGGAGGCAGCGCGCACGGCGTTCGGCTGGACGTCGCCGATCCGGCCTCCGTCGAGTCCTGCCTCACGGAGGTGACCGAGCGTCTCGGCGCTCCCCGGATCCTGATCAACAACGCCGGCATCCCCGATGCGCAGCGCGCACACAAGATGTCACTGGAGCTCGTGGACGCCGTGTTGGACACCAATATCCGTGGCCCGTGGCTCATGGCGACAGGGGTGGCCCGCCGGTTGATCGTGGCCGAAACGCCGGGCCGGATCGTCAACATCTCCTCGATGGCCGCGTACCACTATGCCGGGAACGGGGCCGCCCTCTATGCCACCACCAAAGCGGCACTCAGTCGGATGACGGAGGCCCTCGCCGTGGAGTGGGCGCGCAATCTCATCAACGTCAACGCCATCGCGCCGGGAGTCTTCGAGTCGGAGATGACCGACGGGATGCTCGAGCGGGTCGGCGACATCGCGCCCGGGTTCCCGCGCAAGCGCCTCGGCGTACCCGAACAGCTCGATTCCACGCTGCTCTACCTCGTCTCCGACGCATCAGAGGCGGTCACCGGGACCGTCATCAAGATCGACGACGGGCAACTCCCCCGCTGATCCCGACCCGAGAATGTCCCGCATCAGGCCTCGGTGCGGCGCCACCAGTCGCTGATCGCGGTGGCCAACTCCTCAGGCGTCTCGACCGGCAGCATGTGCCCGGTCTCCGGGATCTCCACGTAGGTCACCGCCTGGGCGCCCTTGCTGCTGGCGCCCGCACCACCGCCCCCGGCACCGTTTGCCTCGGCCCACCTGCGCTGTTCCTCGGTGGGCACCACCTGGTCGTGTGATGCCCCCACGATGAGGACCGGGCAGGGCGCCTGCGCGGGGAAGGTACTGCGGTCCGGCCGTGCGCCCAGGGCCACCGAGTGCGCGGCGAACCGCTCCGGCCCGTACCCGCGCGCCGCGCGCAGCCG
>NZ_JAALEB010000106.1:0-23427 GCF_014145165.1 Dietzia sp. Cai40
GCCGCCCGCCGGCGTGGGGTCCGCGTGCGCCAGAGCGTCCGCGTCACGGCGCTGGTGCGGGGGCGCGGTGACCGGGTGGTCGGAGCGGAGTTCGCCGACGGCACCACCGTCCACGCCGAGCAGGTGATCCTGGCGACCGGCGTGTGGGCGCCGCAGCTCGGGGCAACCGTCGGCCTGGACATCCCCGTCCGGGCCCAGCGTGCGCAGTTGGTGCTGGTCGATCAGGGTGAACCGGTGCAGCACGTGCCCACCCTGTCGGACCTGGTGGGCCTGCAGTACCTGTGCCGTGAGCCGAACGGGGAGATCCTCGCCGGCAACTCCGACCACCACTCGCCGCAGTACATCGATCCCGACGGCTACTCGAACCGGGCCGACACCTCGACCGTCGAGAAGGTCGTGGAGCGGCTCATGCACCGCCTGCCCGACATGCCGGACCCCACGATCACCGGCAGCTACGTCGGGGCGTACGACACCACGCCCGACTACAACCCGGTGATCGGCCCCTCGCCGGTCGACGGGCTGTTCCTGGCGGTCGGCTTCTCCGGGCACGGGTTCAAGATGGCGCCCGCGGTCGGTCGGCTTGCCGCGGAGTTGCTGCTCGACGGGACGACGACGATGTCGGGTGTCGACCCGGCGGACTGCCGCTTCTCCCGATTCGCCGAGGGCAGGCCCACCACCAGCCTCAACCCGTACGTGGGCGCGGGGGAGATGCGCTGACCGGCCCCGGTCCCATTCTCTGATCCGGCGCGCCGGGCGGGGTGCCGTGGTCCGGTCATCCCAGGTGGATCTGGCCCTCCACGAGGTGCGCGACGTGCCCGGTCACCCAGATGCCTGTGCCGGGGGCGTCGTCACATCCGGCCGCGATCCCCACGCGTCCCTCACGCCCGAGCACGGAGCCCTGCCGGGCGGTGTAGCGCGGGGGCAGCGTGCCGTTGCCGGTGAGCCACACCGCCAGTCCCGCATGGAAGCTGCCGGTCACGGGGTCTTCCGAGATTCCTGCCGAGACGGGGAAGAAGCGGACCTCGACCTCGACCGCGTCCTCCCGGTCTGTCGGATAGCGGCCGACGACCCCCACCCGGTCCCCGTCCAGGGCCTGCACGTCGGGCCTCACGGCGAGGACGGCCTCGGCGTCGCGCAGGAGCAGCGCGCAGGAGCCGGGTCCGTTGTCCACCCAGGAGTGGTCCACCACGTCGTCGCGGCTCAGTCCCAGACCCGATGCCAGTCGCTCCACCTCCGACTCCTCGAGGGGACCTGACCTGATCAGCTCCGGTGCGGCGAACGACCAGTCACCGGCCCCCTCGTCGCGGACGGTGACCAGTCCGATCCCGCATTCCTGCACGGCCCTGCCGGGCACCCGGGGACGCCCACCCGCCGAGTGCCACGCCGCGCACGAACCGAGGGTGGGGTGGCCCGCGAACGGCAGCTCCCCGGCCGGGGTGAAGATGCGGACCCGGTAATCGGCCGCCTCGCTGGTGGGGGCCAGTAAAAAGGCCGTCTCGGACAGGTTGGTCCAGTTGGCGATAGCGGCCATCTCCGTCTCGGTCAGCCCGTCCGCGCTGTGGACCACGGCCAGGGGGTTGCCCCGGAACGGGACGTGGGAGAAGACGTCTACCTGCGAGAATCTCATTCCCCGACGGTACGCACCACCTGCCGGAGGGCGTGCGCGGCCGGGCGCCACCACCCTGACGTGCGACCTTCCGGTGCGGTGGATTTGCGCCGCAGCTTTGTTACGGTGCACGTACCGGCAACATCGAGCGGAGCCCTCACTCCCTCGGTGGGTGTCGGCCCCTCGGTCCGGATGATTCCGAACCCATCCGGACGACGAGCCCGGATGGCGACGGGCCCGCCGTCGTCACACGACGAAAGGAATCACATCATGGGCAGCATCGATCAAGGACTCGGCCTCCTCCAGCTCGGCTCGACCACCTTCACGACCGGCTCTGGTGTCATCGACGCCGGCACCGACTTCCTCGGCGCGGTCGTCGGCGTGATCCGCACCGCCGTCAACGGTGCCGCGGGCCTCATCGGCTCCGCCGAGCTGGTCTGACCCGCGAACCGTACAACGCGAGTGCACGGTCCGGCCTCGGGCCAGTGCCCTCGAGAACCACGAGTCGGCCCCCGCGCGGCGGGGGCCGACTCGCGACGTAACGGGAGGGGTCGATACGAACGAAGCGGCCTCGCCGGGCCATCACTCACCCGGGCGCCGCGCCGGGTGGTGCGGCGTTCAGCTCTCGCGGAGCGCGTCCGTGCACGTCAGGCGAAGTCTCTCGAGCTGGGCGCCGTGCTCTACCGCTCGCGCCACCAGCGTCTCTAGCGTGGGGCGGGGCAATCGCGGGTCGCCGATGTCGAGGAGGGCCCTGAACCCCAGCTCCTTGCCCCGGACAGCGATCGTGAGCGCCTCCAGCTCGAGGAGATCACTGAGCGGCGACCTCTCGGCGAATCGCTGGTTGGGCTTGAGCTGACCGAGCTTCTCCGCGGCGCGGGCAGGGAGGTCCTTGAGGGCAGACGGCGACGTCCCCGCCAGGGTCATGAGTTCCTCGAGACTGTGGAGGTCGTCCACCGTCTCGTCGCCGATACGCGAGACGACCCCACGGATCTCGGGGTCCTCGTGGTCCTTGGCCACCCTCCGGAACAGGTCCACCCCGGCGGCGGCCCCGGCGTGGTGGTCCTGCATGTACGTGTGCAACAACTCGGTGGCCATACCGGCGACGTTACGTCCTCTCGGCGAGGCGGCAACCGCGAACCGGCAGGGTCGTCACCGACGAGCTCAACCGCGGGCGAGGGCCGGGAGCAGCTCCTGCTCGGCCAACTCGAGGAAACCGGACTGGTCCTGGGAGACGTGGTGCAGATAGATCTCGTCGAACCCCAGTGACTCGAACTCGCGGAGCCGGCCGACGAGGTGATCGACCGAGTCGGTGACGATCACGGTCTCCTCGATCTTCTCGTCCGGGATGTACCGGGCGACCAGGTCGAACTGCTCCGGGGTGGGCAGGTCGTAGGCGACCGGCGGGTCCACGGCGTGGTTCTGCCACTGATCCCGGGCGACCTCGCGTGCGCGGCTCATGGTGTCCTCGATCGCCACGTGGACCTGCAGAGCGAGCGTCCCCCGGCCGCCGGCCGTCCGATAGGACTGGACGATCTGCCGGACCGAGTCGGGGTCGTCGTTGATGGTGATGAGCCCGTCGGCCCAGGTCGCCGCCCGCGCGGCGGTCTCCGGGGTGAGTGCCGGGCCCATGATCCGGGGTGGTGTCTCCGGGAGCGAGTACACCCGCGCGTTCTCGACGTCGACGAGTCCGTGGTGGGTGACCTCCTCGCCGCGGTGGAGGCGGCGGATGACGTCGACGCTCTCCTCCAGGCGGGCCTGCCGAGTGGCCTTGTCCGGCCACTTGTCGCCGGTGATGTGCTCGTTCATGTTCTGACCACTGCCGAGGGCGACCCAGAAGCGGTCGGGGAACATCTCGGCCAATGTGGCCGACGACTGGGCGACGACGGCGGGGTGGTAGCGCTGGCCGGGCGCGCAGACGGTGCCGAACGTCATGCCGGTGGTGGCGAGCGCGGCACCCAACCAGGACCAGGCGAAGCCCGAATGGCCCTGGCGCGTGGACCAGGGTGAGAAGTGGTCGGAGCACATCGCGATGCGGAAGCCCGCGCGTTCGGCCTGCTGGACGTCCCGCAGCAACCTGCCCGGGGAGATCTGTTCGTGCGAGGCGTGGAATCCGTAGGTGGTCATCGTTCGCCTTCCTGTCGTCCCTTCCGGGCCGCCTGGATGGCGTCGGCCGCCCGGATCAACCCGATGTGACTGAACGCCTGGGGGAAGTTCCCCGCCAGGCGGCCGGATGCGGGATCGAACTCCTCGGAGAACAGGCCGAGGTCGCTGCCCCGGGACACCATGGTCTCCATGAGGGTCTGGGCCTCGTCGACGCGGCCGCTCCCGGCGTACTGCTCGACCAGCCAGAAGGTGCACAGAACGAACGGGTACTCGCCGCCCTCGAGGCCGTCGATCCCGCTGTCGACCCGGTAGCGGTGGACGAAACCCTCCTCGGTGACGAGGTCACGTTCGATACACGCCACCGTCCCGAGCATCCGGGGATCGCCGTAGTCCAGGAATCCGGTATGGGGCAACTGCAGGAGGGAGGCGTCCACCTCGGAGTTGTCGTAGGTCTGGGTGAAGCTGCCCAACTCGTCGTCGAACCCGTGCTCGTCGATCTCCTCGGCCAGGCGGGACCGGAGCTCGCGCCACCGCTCCACGGGTCCGTCGAGCCCGTGCTGCTCGACCGCGCGGACGCCACGGTCGAACGCGGCCCACATCATGGCCCGCCCGTGGGTGAAGTGGTGGGTGGACCCGCGCATCTCCCAGATCCCGTGGTCCTCGCGGTCGAAGTGCTTCTCCGCGTAGCGCAGGAGACCCTTCTGCAGGCCCCAGGTGTACTCGTCCTCGTGGACACCGGCCTCGCGCAGGTCGTGCAGGGCTATCATGACCTCCCCCACCACGTCGGCCTGATACTGGTCCGCCGCCCCGTTGCCGACCCGCACCGGCCGGGAGTCCTCGTAGCCGTCGAGGTGGTCAAGTTCCATCTCGATCAGCTGGCGTTCCCCGCCCAGGCCGTACATGATCTTGACGTCGTCGACGTCGCCGGCAACCGCGCGGAGAAGCCAGTCCCGCCAGAGCGCGGCACCCTCGGTGAGGCCGTGCGCCACCACGACCTCGATGGTGAAGGCGGCGTCGCGGAGCCAGGTGTAGCGGTAGTCCCAGTTCCTCTCGCCGCCGAAGTACTCGGGCAGCGAGGTGGTCGGCGCGGCCACGATGGCGCCCGTGTCCAGATTGGTCAGCGCCCGCAGGACCAGGAGCGACCGGGTCACCTCCGGCTGGGGATCGCACTCGACCTCCAGCTGTGACGACCAGTCGGTCCAGGCGCTGATGGTCGCCGCGATCGTCTCGTCGGCGTCGGGCGGGTCGGGGACCTCCTCGTGGGACGGGAACCAGGTCAGGTCCCAGTCCAGCCGTTCTCCGGCGCGGACATCGAATGATCCCTGGAGTCGCCGGGCGCGCCCACCTTCCTGGGACTGCTCGTCCTCGCGCACGGCGGCCCGGGCGTGGGTGTCGTCGCTGGGCGACAAGTCGTCGTCGTCCTCGTCAGGCCAGTGCAACATCGGACCGGTCACCAGGATGCCGTCGGGGCCCGCCAGGGCCAGCAACGCGCGGTCCTGGCCGTCCCTGGCGATCTCCCGGGTCCACGGCGTGGCGCGTGCGTAGTCGAACCTCAGGCGCAGGTCGTGCTCGACGGCCACCTCGCCGTCGAGGCATTCGACCCGGCGGATCAGGTCCCCCTGCGACTCGCTGCGCAGGAGGCAGTCGGTCACCCGGGCGGTGCCGGTCGGCGACCGCCAGGTCGTCTCGAGCACGAAGGTCTCCGGGATGTAGCGGCGATCGAGCACCTCGCCGTCGACTACCGAAAGGCACCACCGGCCGTCCTCCGGGCCGCCGAGCAGGGCTGAGAACACTGCAGGGGAGTCGAACCTGGGGAGGCAGAGCCAGTCGATGCTCCCGTCCCGCGACACCAGCGCGCCGGTACGCAGGTCGGACAGCAGGGCGTAGTCCTCGAGGGGAGTGCTGCGCGTCGAGCCGCCCATCTCTAGAAGACGGGCTTGCCGCCGGTCACCCCGAGCACAGTGCCCGAGACGTAACCGGCGTCGGCGGGCGAGGCGAGGAAGACGAACGCTCCCGCACATTCCGCGGGCTGACCCGCGCGACCGAGCGGGGTGTCCGAACCGAACTCCTCCAGCTTCTCGCCGGGCTGCGTGGCCGGCTGCAGCGGCGTCCAGATGGGGCCGGGCGCGACCGCGTTCACCCGGATGCCCCGGGGCCCGAGTTCGGAGGCGAGGTTGACGGTGAGGTTGTTCAGGGCCGACTTGGTGGCCGCATAGTCGAGCAGCGGCGGGGCCGGTTGGTAGGCCTGGATCGACGTGGTCGTGATGATCGAGGACCCGGGGCCGAGGTGGTCCAGCGCCTCCTGGCTCGCCCAGATCGTGGCGTACAGGTTGGTCTTGAACACCCGGTCCATGTTCTCGCTGTCGATGGTCTCCAGACCCTCGCCGCGAGCGTGTTGGTAACCGGCGTTGTTCACCAGGATGTCCAGTCCGCCGAGCTGCTCCGCGGCGTCCCGGACCATCTGACGGCACTGGGACTCCTCGCGCAGGTCACAGGGGAGGAGTACCGCCCGCCGGCCCGCGTCCTCGATCCAGCCCCGGGTGTCCTGGGCGTCGGACTCCTCCTCCGGCATGTAGGAGATCGCCACGTCGGCTCCCTCTCGGGCGTAGGCGATGGCCGCGGCCCGCCCGATCCCCGAGTCCCCGCCCGTGATCAGGGCCTTCATCCCCTGGAGCTTGCCTGATCCGCGGTAGGTCTGTTCCCCGTGATCGGGCACCGGGGTCATCTCGGAGCTGAGCCCGGGGGGCCGCTGCTCCTGGGGCGGGAACCCGCCGCTGTCGTTCGTCATCTCCTCGGCGCGTCGTGTGATATCGCTCGTGGTGCTCATATCTCCAACGTACGTAAAGGTGTCGTATCCGCCACCGGGGCCGGACGGCGTCCGGAGGCCCCGAGCGGGTCAGCGGGCGTCGACCTCCCGTGCGTCAGCGACCCAGCAGGCCCTTGGCGATGTGTGTCACCTGGATCTCGTTGCTACCGGCGTAGATCATGATCGACTTGGCATCCCTGGCGAGTTGTTCGACCCGGTACTCCGCCATGTAGCCGTTGCCGCCGAAGAGCTGCACCGCCTCCATCGCGACCTCGGTGGCCGCCTCGGAGGAGTAGAGCTTCATCGCCGACGCCTCGGCCAGGGTCAGGGGCTTTCCGGCGCGGGCCCGTTCGATGGAGTGGAACACCATGTTCTGCACGTTGATCCGCGCCACCTCCATCCGGGCCAGCTTGAGTTGGATCAGCTGGAACCGCCCGATCTCCTGGCCCCAGAGGGTGCGCTCGCGCGAGTAGTCCACGCACAGTCGGTGGCACTCCTGGATGATGCCCAGCGCCATGATCGCCACCCCGGTGCGTTCGGCGGTGAAGCTGGACTTGGCGGACTCGCGACCGTCGCCACCACGGTGTTCCTCGGTCTCCCCCAGGAGGCGGTCGCGGCCGAGCCGGACGTCGTTGAAGAACAACTCGCCGGTGGGGGAGCTGTGCAGACCCATCTTCTTGAACGGCGCGCTCTGCGTGAGGCCGTCCATCCCCGTGTCCAGGACGAATGTCAGGACCTTGCGGTCACGCTTGGCCGCCGCGGCGTCGCGGTCGTCGGCTCCGGCCGCCGCGCCCTCGTCGAGCTTGGCGTAGACGATCATCACGTCGGCATGCGGGCCGTTGGTGATGAACGTCTTGCGGCCGTTGAGGATGTAGTCGTCGCCGTCCCTCCGCACATAGGTCCGCATCCCGCCGAACGCGTCGGACCCCGAGTCCGGCTCCGTGATCGCCCACGACGCGACCTTCTCCATGGTCACGATGCCCGGCAGCCAGCGTTCCTTCTGCGCCAGCGTCCCGCGCGACATGATGGTCGTGGCACCCAGGCCGATGCTCACCCCGAGCGCCGACACCAGACCCATGCAGGCCCCGGCGAGTTCGCTGATCACCACCGCCATCAGCGAGTCCTGGCCCTCAAACGCTCCGCTCGAACCGCCCGAGCTCTCCGAATCGCCCGACCCGTCTGACCCGCCCGACCCGTCTGACCCGCCCGACTCCCGCGCCCGCTGCCTGGCGAGCATCTTCTCCACGCCGTCGGCGGCCATGGTGTCGATCCCGAACTCCGCGAACAACTTACGGATGATCGGATAGGGCGGCATCTCCCCGCTCTCCAGGCCGTCCAGATTGGGGCGGATCTCCTTGGCGATGAAGCCCCGCACGGCCTCCCGGATCATCAGATCGGTCTCGGACCACTCGTACATCGGTGTCTCGTCTCCTCGGTGCCCCAGGCCGCCGCTGGAACATGTTCCGGTTCAGTCTGTCGCGCCCCGGGGCGTGGGACGGGGTTTCGGCGTGAAACGTCTCCCGCCGGGCAATCCCCGCAGAACCTGCGGGAGGTCGAGCACACTCGGGTGCATGAGTGCTCCCCTCGACGACGCATCCGACCCGGCCGGCGACACCCAGGCGGGCGGCACCCGGGCCGGCGACACCCAGGCGGGCCGCGACCAACTGGGGAGGATCGGTCTGTGGACGGGCTCCCTGGAGGGCGTGCCGCCGGCCGGGATCCCGGATCTGCTCGGCGAACTCGAGGAGCAGGGCTGGGGGTCGCTGTGGTTCGGCGAGGCCGTCGGGCGCGAGGCGTTCACCGCCGCGCAGCTCTACCTCGGGGCCACCCGCCGTATGGCCATCGGTACGGGCATCGCCAACATCTACGGTCGGGACGCCTCGGCGGCGGGGGCGGCCGCGCGCACCATCGAGGCCATGCACCCCGGCCGCTTCGTCCTGGGTCTGGGCGTGTCCCACGCTCCGCTGGTCGAACGGCACCGCGGGCACAACTACGGGCGTCCACTGTCGGCGATGCGCGAGTACCTCGACGCGCTCGACCGGACCCAGCCCATGGCGGCGGGGGAGGACACCATGCCGCCGGTGGTCCTGGCCGCGCTCGGTCCCAAGATGCTCGAACTGTCCCGGGACCGGACCGCCGGCGCGCACCCTTATCTGACCCTCCCCGAGCACACGGCGCGGGCGCGCGAGATCCTCGGCGGAACCGGGGAGGACGGACCGGCCCTGGTCGTGGAACACGCCGCGGTGGTCGCCACCGGCGTGGAGGACGACGACGAGCTGTGGCGGTCGCGGGCCCGGGACCACCTGAACATCTACACCGGGCTGCCCAACTACCGGAACTCCTGGACCCGCCAGGGTTTCGACGAGTCCGACTACGTCCGAGGCGGCAGCGACCGCCTCCAGTCGGCCATGGTGACCCGGGGGGTCGAGGCCACCCGGGCGCGGGTACAGGAACACCTGGACGCGGGCGCCTCGACGGTGCTCGTGCAGGTGCTCGGGGAGAACATCCTGGTCCCGCCCGTCGAGGACTGGCGGCACGCGTACGAGGGGCTCCTGGGCTGACGGAACCCGGTGCGGGGTCAGCCGGTGTAGGCGACGGTGTCGACGACGATCGGTCCCGCCTCGGCTCCACCGGTGGTGGTGAGTCGGTACTCGACCCGGCCGGATCCGGTGGGGATGATCGCGTCGTACGGGTGCGCGATGGGGTCCGGTACTCCGAGGGAGATCCGCGGGTGGGGGATCTGCGCGACCTTCTCCCCGCTCGCGCCGGTGTCCAGGTTGCGCCACGAGAGCGTGGCGGTCAGAGCGCACGGACCCACGCCGACGACCGCGAATGCCCAGCTCACACTGGCCGTCCCGGGATAGCCGTCACCTCGCAGTGAGGTGGACACGGCACCGGCGCACGCACCGGTGGGTGATCCGCCCCAGGCGACCAGACGGTTCGGGGCGGGCAGGAGCTGGGTGAGGGCCTCGGAGGAGCCCTGTGCGTTCGCGGTGGCCGGGGCCGCGAGGGCGGCGGCCAGTGCGACTGCCGTGGCGGCGAGGGTCGCGGTCACGGTGGCGGTGGGTCGGCGGATGGCCCGCCGGGTCGTGCCGGTGGTGTTCACCACCCCCATGCTGGCACCGGGTGAGGCGGACCACAAGGGTCCGGGGTCGACAGCGAACGCGTTCGACACCTGTCTGTAGTGTCCGACTAAAGGGTTTCCGAGAGGACACATCAATGGGCGGCAGGACGCGCGGCGGGGACGCTGTTCGGGCGGAGCAGAACGGACTGATCGTCGTCCTGGCCTTCGGCGGGATCGTCATGTCCCTCACCCAGACCCTGGTGATCCCGCTGCTGGGGATGCTGCCCGCCATCCTCGGCACCTCGGCGACCAACGCCGCGTGGGTCGTCACGGTGACCCTGCTCGCCGGAGCGGTGGCCGGCCCGATGATGGGCCGCCTCGGCGACCTCTATCCCAAGAAGAACGTCCTGATCGGCGTCACCGCGGTGATGGTCATCGGGTCCGTCCTGTGCGCACTGTCCACTTCGCTGTGGCCGATGCTCATCGGGCGTGCGCTCCAGGGCGTGGGGATCGGCGTGATCCCGATCGGCATCGCGACGATGCGCGAGGTGCTGCCCGCCGTCCGACTCGGCCCGGCGATCGCCCTCATGAGCTCCTCGTTGGGGGTCGGTGGTGCGCTCGGGCTCCCGGCAGCCGCGGCGCTGGCCCAATACGGCTCCTGGCAGTGGATGTTCTGGGGTACGGCGGTGCTCGGCGTGGGGATCATCGTCATGATGGCCCTGCGTATCCGGTCGCTCCCGGCCGCCAAACCCGACGGGACCCTGGACCCGATCGGAGCCGTGGGACTCGCGGTGGGTCTGATCTCGCTCCTGCTGGCGGTGTCGAAGGGCGCGGACTGGGGCTGGCTCTCGGCGTTGACCCTCGGGCTGTTCGCGCTGGCTGCCGTCGCGTTTCCCGTGTGGGGCTGGTGGGTGCTGCGTCACCCGTCCCCGCTCATCGACCTGAGGGTGGCGGCCCGCCGACCGGTCCTGTTGACCAACATCGCCTCGATCCTCGTGGGCATGGGTCTGTACGCGCAGCTGCTCGTCATCCCCCAGATACTCCAGCTCCCGGTGGCCACCGGCCACGGGCTGGGGCAGTCGATGGTCGCCATGGGGCTGTGGATCGCGCCCGGCGGGTTGGCCATGATGGCCGTCTCCCCGATCAGCGGACGACTCATCACCACACGGGGTCCCAAGCCCACGCTCATCCTGGGATCGCTGGTCATCGCATCGGGGTACGCCTCCGCCATGTTCCTCATGGGCTCGACGTGGGGCGTCATGATCGCGGCCGTCATCACCAGCTCCGGCGTGGGTCTGGCCTACGGTGCCATGCCCGCCCTCATCATGTCGTCGGTGCCGCACTCCGAGATGGGGTCCGCCAACAGCGTCAACACCCTCATGCGGTCGATCGGCACCACCACGGCCGCGGCGGTACTCGGGGTGATCCTCACGCAGATGTCCGTGGACTTCGGGGGGTTGTTCGTGCCCACCGAGACCGGTTTCCGCGTGGGCCTGTTGCTCGGGTGCGGGGTCGCTCTGGCGGCTGCCGCGGTCGCCGCCATGATCCCGCCCCCGTGGGAGACGGAGGACTGACCCACGGCACCTCGGGACGCACCCCCCCCGAGGCGTTGCAGGATCGTTACCTGATCCGCATATGTGTTCGATATAATCGAACACAGGAGCGATTCAGGTGAGGAGTAGCGATGATCTGCAGTGGCAGTGCGGCCGATGGCGTGGCCGCCGAACTCCTCGCCTCAGAGGTGCTGTTCGCCGAGAATCGCGCGGCCGCCGCGAGATGCCGGGGTGTCCATGCCCTCGTCGAGCACCACGAACGGCAGCTCGAGGCGCGACTGCAGGAGATGGGCCCGGGGGAGCCTGACTGGTCCAGGCTCGACCCCATCGATCACACCTGCCAGTCTCTGGTCGCCACGACCGGTGTGACGTACTCGCGGGCGAGTGACGTGGTCGGGTTGGCCGTGGACGTGCACGCCTGGGCCCCCGCGGTTCTGGATGCGATGGAATCGGGGCTGTTATGCGAGCGCATCGCGATGCTGCTGTGTAGCCGGATCAGGGACGTGGACCCCTCCCTCAGCCACGAGGTACAGGCCGCTGTCGTCGAGGACTATCTCAAGCGACTCCATAGGGGGGAGCGGCCCAACCGGAGGACGATCTCCCGGCACGCGGACAACGTCGTCGCGAAGATCGACCCGGAGGGCGAGGCAGAGCGCCGCCGTGACGCCGCCTTCGGTCGGGGCGTGCGATTTCGCAGAGAAGACCGCGGGATGTGCACCATGACAGCCCGTCTGCCCGCAGCTGCGGGGGCGGTTCTCGCGGAGCGAATCGACGCCTTCGCGGGAAAAGCGGCGCCAGGTGACCGCCGCACCCTTTCGCAGCGGCGCGCCGACGCGTTGGTGGCGATGGCCACCGGTGACCATGTCGTGGTGGACCCCGACGGCGGGTATCGCGGCACATCCGCCGCAGGATCTGCGGACCCGACGCCGGGTTCAGCCCGCGGCTCGGACGCGGCTCGGGGCGGGGGAAACGGCGCGCGCACGGGCGAGGCCGCCGGCAGCGGGGCCAGTGCCGGTGACGGTGCCCCTGCTGCTGCTGCTGAGGATGCGGCGGGGCAGCGGGGGGCCGATGGAGCGGACGACCCCGTGCACGCACCGGTGAACGTCTCGCCGCTACTGCGTCCGCGTGTGACCGTGATCGCCAACGGAGTCGGAGCGCCTCGACTGGAGTTCGCCAGAACGGGAGAAGCAGCGCTCGAGACCCTGACCCGTCTGCTCGAGTCCGCGAAGGGCGCGACCTTCGAGCTCGTGGACACTCGACCCGGAACCCACGATGGCGGTGAGAGCGCCTATCGCTATCGGATTCCTCCAGACCTGGCGCGACGGGTCCGAATGAGAGACGGGACCTGTCGGCATCCCGGTTGCGCGGTGCCGGCGGAATCCTGCGACATAGATCATATTGTCCCCTTCAACCACTCCGATCCCTCGAGTGGCGGGCTGACCATCGAGAAGAACCTGATGTGCATGTGTCGGCGGCATCACCGGTACAAGACCTTCTCCGACGCCCACTATGAGTACCTCGACGGCGGGCGGATCAAGATCCGATTCGGCAGACATGTCCTGACCACAACTCCTACAGGCCCGCTGGCGCGGGCCCGCGGGTTCGTGACCGCCCCGGTGTCCCCGCGTCCCAACCGGCCACCCGGGAGGTCGCCGGGCGCCAGCTCCGAAGATGGCCCCGAGCGCAGCAGGCGGCGCGGCGATCACGACGACGACCCGCCCCCGTTCTGACGGGGGCCGGACCCCAGATCCCGGATCCCGGACCCCGCGCCCCGGGCGCTCTCTCTGCTATTGGTTCTGCCGCCGGCTCAACTCTGCGCGCGGGCGATGATCTCCTCGGCGAGCTCAGCTGGGCGTTCCTCGGGTATCCAGTGGCTCGCACCGGACATCTCCACGAAGCGGTAGTCGGCGTCCACGTAGTGGGCGGTCCGCTCGGCGCCACCGCGGCCGAGTGCCGGGTCGTGATCGCTCCAGACGAAGGTCGTGGGCACGCGGACACGGGCGGTCGCCTTCCCGGGTGAGGCGAAGGGCAGCGCGCGGTACCACCCCAGTCCACCGGGCACGGCGCCGTCGGCGACCATCTCGCTGCGGTAGCGGGCGATCATCTCCGGCGTCATGCCCATCGTGGCGAGAGCGCGTTCCGCCGGGCCTCCGTCCGAAGTGAGCACCCGCTCGGGAACCCGCGGCAACTGGAAGAACCCGATGTACCAGGAGCGCAGCAGCTGGTCGGAGACGATCATCGCGCGGCGGAAGGCCGCCAGGTGGGGCACCGACACCGCGGTGAGCGACCGGACCCGGTCGGGATGCGCGGCGGCCACACCCCACGCCACGGCCGCGCCCCAGTCGTGGCCGACGACGTGGGCGGCGGGCAGGTTCGCGCTGTCGAGCAGGGCGAGGACGTCGCCCACCAACTCGGACAGTCGATATGCCCGCCGACCCCTGGGGCGGGCGGTGGAGCAGTAGCCACGCTGGTCCAGGACCAGCGTGCGGAACCCGGCCGCGTGGAGGAGGGGCGCCACCGCGTCCCAGCTGCTCGTGCGCTGCGGGAATCCGTGGAGGAGCACTACGACCTCGCCGTCGGCCGGGCCGGAGTCGATGGCCCGGAAACGGAGGCGGCCGCGGGAGAACGTGATCTCCGCGGACCGCGGCGGCTCGGAACCCAGCGATTCAGAGCTCAGCGGCTCGGAACCCAGCGATTCAGAACTCGGCGGAGTCTGGCCTGGGACGGTCGGATCAGCCACGGACGTATCCTCTCCGGACGGCCCGCTCGAGGATGCCCAGGGTCGCTTTGAGTGCGGACGCGTCCAGCACCGGCAGGATGCCGGAATCGCGCCACTTGGGATGGGCGTCGGACCAGTCGTAGTAGCTCACGACCTCCGTCAGTGGCCCGTCGAGGTCCCCGGCGCTGCCTCCGCCTCCGCCTCCGTCCGCGGTCCCGCTGCCGAGCTGCGTCAGGCGATACCCGTAGGTGTGACCGATCGGCGGCTTGATCTGGCCGTCGATGGTCCAGGCGATCTCCTCACCCGGCAGGAACCGGGTGATGATGACGGTCACGTCGTACCGGCCGAGGTCGTAGTCGCCGAGCGATTCCCGATCCATGTGCACGACGAACCGGTCGCCCGAGGCCGTGACCGTCGAGCCCTCGGCCGACTGGAGCATCCCCGAGGAGTCGATGGCCACGTGACCGTCGGGGTCGCAGAGCACAGCGAACACCCGGTCCGCCGGCGCCGCGATGACCCGCCTGGCCTCGAGGCGTGTCCCGGGGGCGGCGTCGTCGGCCCCGGACGAGCTGGTCGATTCGATGTCCGTCATGCCGTTGACGCTACCCCCGGGTATCAGCGCGGCGCTGCCATCAGCACCGCTCCGGCCTCACATCCGTGCCGCCCTCAGATCTGTGCCGCCTTCAGATCTGTGCCGCCTTCAGATCTGTGCCGCGATCAGATCCGTGCGGGATCCGGCCGGTCCCACGCACGGTGGGTCGCCAGCAGCGGCTTGAGCGCGGGCAGGACTCCCGCCGCCTCGTCCACCACCACGACACCGGGGGTGTCGGCGGTGAGCCCGAAGTCGACGAACTGGTCGACGGGCGCGAGCGAGGCGATCGCCTTCTTGTGGCGGAACATCTCGCTGATCAGCACGTCCGTGTTCGCGTCGGCGGGCAGGTCCACCACGACCAGGGCGTCGAACTCGATGGACCGCTGGGTGCGGTAGGTGCGGGAGACCGTGACCGTCTCTGCATCGTCCGCATCGCTTCCACCGAGCGTGCCGCCGGTCGGGGCGATGACCAGCGGGACCATGTCGTCGTCGAATACAGCCTGCTCCAGCGCCTTGACCGCGGCGACGTCGGAGGCCTCGGTGACGAGGATCCCGATGAGGCGACCGTCGGAGGGCCACTCGCGGCCGATCTGGGACAGAGCGGGGCTGGTGACGACCTCGGCCACCGGGACCTTGGCGGGCGCGGGTAGACCGAGACCGGTGGCGACGGTGACGGCGAGGTCGTGGTCGATCCGGGCCAGCTGCTCGACCTGGCGGATCTTGATGTTCTCCTCGTAGCACTTGCCCAGCTCGAAGGTGTACGCGCCGGCGATGTGCTCCTTCTCCACCTCGGTCATGCTGGAGTAGAACATCGTCACCTGCGAGTAGTGGTCGTCGAAGGTGGCCGGCGCGTCCCGGACCACCTGCGCGTCGGCGATGTGCTGCGCCACCTCGACCAGGGCACCGTCGTCGGCGCCGGCCAGGAACGGGCACCCGCCGTCGAGGCTGTTGGGCTTGTACGGCGCGACCCCCACGTGGTCGGCGGTCTGGTGCATACCGTCCCGCAGCATGTCGTTGACCGGGGCGTGCGGGCGGTTGATCGGCAGCTGCCCGAAGTTCGGTCCACCCAGCCGCGAGATCTGGGTGTCGAGGTAGGAGAACAGCCGGCCCTGGAGGAGCGGGTCGTTGGTCACGTCGATCCCGGGCACGAGGTGGCCCGGGTGGAACGCGATCTGCTCCGTCTCCGCGAAGTAGTTCTTGGGGTTGGCGTTGAGCGTCATGGTGCCGATCACCTGGACCGGCGCGAGCTCCTCCGGGACGAACTTGGTCGGGTCGAGCAGGTCGATGCCGTGGAACATCTCGCTCACCCCGTCGGAGTCCACCGTGTCCGGGAAGACCTGGATGCCCAGGTCCCACTTGGGGAACGCGCCGGCCTCGATGGCATCGGCGAGATCCCGGCGGTGCAGGTCCGGATCCATGCCGGCCGCGATCTGGGCCTCCTCCCACACCAGCGAGTGCACGCCGAGGTGGGGCTTCCAGTGGAACTTGACCAGGTTGGTCTCGCCGGCGGCGTTGATCAGCCGGAAGGTGTGGACGCCGAAGCCCTCCATCATCCGGTAGGAGCGGGGGATGCCGCGGTCGGACATGTTCCACATCGCGTGCGCCTGACCCTCGGTGTGGAGTGAGACGAAGTCCCAGAACGTATCGTGTGCGCTCTGGGCCTGCGGGATCTCGCGGTCCGGGTGCGGCTTGCCCGCGTGGATGACGTCCGGGAACTTGATGGCGTCCTGGATGAAGAACACCGGGATGTTGTTGCCGACCAGGTCCCAGGTCCCCTCCTCGGAGTAGAACTTGGTGGCGAACCCGCGGGTATCGCGGACGCTGTCGGCAGACCCGCGCGACCCGAGGACGGTGGAGAAGCGGACAAAGACCTCGGTCTGCTTGCCCTCCGCGAACAACCCGGCGCGGCACACGCTCGCCGCCGCCCCGTTGGCCTCGAAGACACCGTGAGCACCGGCGCCGCGGGCGTGGACCACGCGCTCCGGGATCCGCTCGTGGTCGAAGTGGGTGATCTTCTCCCGCAGGTGGTGATCCTGCAGGAGGGTCGGGCCGCGGCGGCCGGCCTTCTGGGAGTGGTCCGTCTCAGAGAGCCGCGCCCCCTGCGCGGTGGTGAGGAACTCGCCCTGCTGGCGGGCGGCGTCCTCGGTGTCAGAGGACTCCGCACCGGTGGGGCTGAACGGCGTCGGGCCCTTCTGGTCAGGCTTGGGGGGAAGCGGGCCGGTGGGGTCGGTCGGCTCCTCGAGTGAGGGGGGCTTTGGCGCCGGGACGCCGGGAACGACGTCGCCAGCGCCGACGATGTCGTCGGCGAGTTGTTCGGCCTTGTCCACGATTTTCTTGGCTGCAGCTCCGGCCGTCTTGGATGCGGCGGACTTCTTGTCGGACATGTGACTCCTCCGAGGGTTGCGTGTGAGTTCACGGGTCGTGCCGACTCTCCCACTCGGCGCGGACTTCGCAACCAGTCGCGAAGGGGTCGGAGCAGGAGTACGCTCCGGCGCTCGGCCACCCGGTCCCGCGGCGTGTGGGTCCCGTTCCCGGCGGCGTGCCCTCATGCGGCGCGAAGTCGACGTCGTCTGAGGTCAGCGCGCCTATGGTGTTCCCATGACGACCCACGGTGAGGACGCCGGCACGGCCGCGATCCCCCGATCCCATCTCCCGTATCCGGTGGTCCTGGCGGCGGCCTGGGCGGCCTGCCTGCTCCTGATCGCCGGGGGCGGGTGGATCCTCGGCCAGGCCATCGGACGACTGTCGGTGATCCTGGCGCCACTCGCGATCGCGGTGTTGCTCGCCGCCATGCTCCGGCCGCTGGTGGACCGCGTGCCCCGGCGGGTCCCGCGGGCGCTGGCGGCGCTCGTCGTCGTCCTCGGGGTCCTGGCGCTGGTGGTGGGCGCGCTGGCGCTGGTCACCACCCAGCTCGCGACCGGGGTCCCGGAGATGAGGGAGAAACTCGGCAGCGGCGTCGACACCGCCCTGCAGTGGCTGGAGGACGGCCCGCTCCACCTGACCGCCGACCGGTTGCAGGAGGCCGTCGCGCAGGTCCGCGCCTGGATCGAGTCCCACTCCGAGGCGGTGGCCGCGGGCGCGGTCCAGTTCGGGCACACGGCCGTCGACGCGGTGGCCGGTCTGCTCATCTGCCTGGTGGCCCTGTTCTTCTTCCTCTACCAGGGGGAGAAGCTGTGGGCGTTCTTCGTCGGGTGGTTCCCCCGCGCGAGCCGCCTCAACGTCGACCGCGCGCTGCGACAGGGCTGGGGCAGCCTCGGCGCCTACACCCGGACGCAGCTGACCGTGGCCGCGATCAATGCCACCGGGGTCGGGCTCGGTGCGCTGGTGCTGCGCGTGCCCTTCGTGATCCCCATCGTGGTGGTGGTGTTCCTCGCGTCGTTCGTCCCCATCGTGGGCACCCTCGTCGCGGGGCTGATCCCCACCGCGCTGGCGCTGGTGGACCGGGGACCGGTGATCGCCATCGCGATGCTGGCGATCGTCCTGGTGGTCCACCAGGTGGAGTCGCACGTGCTGCAGCCCGTCCTCATGGGTCACGCGGTGGCCCTTCACCCGCTGGCCGTGATCGTGGTGGTGGCCTCGGGCACCTACCTGTTCGGCATCGTGGGAGCGCTGTTCGCCGTCCCCGTCACCGCCATGGTGAACACCGTGGTGCGGTACCTGGCAGGGGGGACGGGCGGGGACGTGGACCGGGAACCCGCCGAGGGGCCGGGACTGGTGCCCGACCGCGCCGTGGTCTCCGGGCCGGACGACGACTCCGGACCTGACGACGACGAGCCCGCGGTGCCCGGCGGCGACCCCGCCACCCGCTGACCCACCACCCCCACCGAGAGGAACCGATGACCTTCAGCATGGAACTGACCGACGAGCAGCGCGAGCTGCAGGGCTGGGCCCACGCCTTCGCCGAGGAGGTCATCCGGCCGGCCGCCCGCGAATGGGACGAGCGCGAGGAGACGCCCTGGCCGATCATCCAGGAGGCCGCCAGGATCGGGCTGTACGGCTACGAGATCATGGCCACGCTGCGGCAGGACGACACCGGTCAGTCCTATCCGATCCTGTGCGAGGAGCTGTTCTGGGGCGACGCGGGGATCGGCTTGTCCATCATGGGCACCGGACTGGCCGCGGCGGGCATCGCCTCGGCCGGGACCACGGACCAGATCATCGAGTGGGTGCCCCGCTGCTACGGCACCGAAGCCGAACCGGCGGTCGGCGGGTTCTGCTCGTCCGAGCCGGAGGCCGGGAGCGACGTGGGCAACATGCGCACCCGGGCCCGTTACGACGAGGCCACGGATGAGTGGGTGATCTCCGGGCAGAAGGCCTGGGTGACCAACGGCGGGGTGGCCTCGGTCCTCGTGGTGCAGGCGGTGGTGGACCCGGAGCTCGGTTCCCGCGGCCAGGCCGCCTTCGTCATGGAGGCCGGGACCCCCGGGATCGAGGCCGGACCCCGACTCAAGAAGCACGGCCTGCGCGCGTCGGCGACCGCCGACATCTTCTTCGACGACGTCCGGGTGCCGGGCTCGGCGCTGCTGGGCGGCAAGGAGAAGCTCGACGAGAAGCTGGCCCGCGCCCGGGAGGGCGAGCGGACCGGGGGCCAGGCCGCCATGGCGACGTTCGAACGGACCCGACCCACCGTGGGCGCGATGGCCGTGGGCATCGCGCGGGCGGCACACGAGTACGCGCTCGAGTACGCCAAGGGGCGGGTGGTGTTCGGCCGACCGATCATCGAGAACCAGGCCATCTCGTTCCTGCTCGCGGACATGGCGGTGGAGATCGACGCCTCTCGACTGCTGGTCCGCCGGGCCGCGTGGTTGGGCGCGACCCGGCAGCCCATGGCCCGGGCCGAGGGCTCCATGTCCAAGCTCAAGGCCGGCCGTACCGCCGTGTGGGCCACCGAGCGCGCCATCCAGATCCTCGGCGGGGTGGGGTACACCCGCGAGTACCCGGTCGAGCGGATGCACCGCGACGCCAAGATCTTCGACATCTTCGAGGGCACCGAGCAGATCCAGCAGCTGGTGATCGCCCGCGCGATCTCCGGTCAGCGGTTGCCGTGACGGCCGTCGAGGTGGTGCGGGCGAGCGTGGTCCGCGCCCCGCGCGACGAGGTGTGGGCGCGCGTGGTCACCGCGGACGGGGTCAGTGACGAGTTCCGGCCTCTGCTGCGGATGCGCTTTCCCGCGCGACTGGCGGGGGCCTCCATCGCGGACGTGCCGCTGGGTCGGCCGATCGGGCGCGCGTGGATCCTGCTCGGCGGGGTCATCCCGGTGGAGTACGACGACCTGGTCCTGGTCGACCTGGAGGCTCCCCGGTTCTTCCAGGAGCGTTCGGAGCTCGGGTCGTGTCGGGTGTGGGAGCACCGCCGAGAGCTCGAATCGCTGGCCGACGGCTCCACCCGCGTCACCGACACCCTGCGGGCCGTACCGCGTGCGCTGGTGCCCGGATCGGTCGTCCGTGTGGTGGTCGGGGCACTGTTCGCCCACCGGCACCGGCGGCTCGCGCGGGAGTTCGGATGAGCGTCCGGGCCGGATGTGATAGAGAGAACTGCTCCCCGGGGCCCTGATGGCGCACAATGGGTCGAGGTGCTCCTTGCGACGAGGTACGGCGCGGAGACCGTCCCCGAGGGGGAATGCGACATGCAGAACAGCGATGTGCACAAGACCGAGATGCAGCGGACAAGGCTCCACGGACGCGAGCTGGCGTACCGCGAGGCGGGAGCCGGCGAGGGCAAGCCGACGCTGCTCCTCATCCACGGCATGGCGGGCAGTTCCGTCACCTGGCGGGAATTGATCCCGCGTCTGGAATCGAGGTTCCACATCATCGCCCCCGACCTGCCGGGCCACGGGGAGAGCTCCCTCGACTTCGACGACTACTCGCTCGGGGCGATGGCCTCCGCCCTGCGCGACCTGCTGGTGGTCAAGGGCATCAGGCGGTGCACGGTGATCGGCCAGTCGCTCGGTGGCGGCGTGGCCCTGCAGTTCGTCTACCAGTACCCCGACTTCTGCGAGCGCATCGCGCTGATCGGCAGCGGCGGCCTGGGCAAGGAGGTCAACTGGATCCTGCGCCTGCTCGCGGTCCCCGGAGCCGAGCTCCTGCTGACCGCGGGTGCGGCCCCGTTCCTGGTGTCCGCCGGGGACAAGGCCCGCGGGTTCCTCACCGGCAGGGGAGTCCGCGCGATCGCGCTCGAGGAGCCGTGGGCGGCGTACGAGTCGCTCGGCAGGCCCGGGCACCGTCGCACGTTCTTCAAGACCCTCCGCGCGGTCGTGGACAACAAGGGGCAGGCCGTCTCCGCCAGCAACAGGCTCTATCTGGCGGCGCAGTTGCCCTTCCAGCTGATCTGGGGCGACCGCGACCCGATCATCCCCGTCTCGCACGGACACACCACCCACGAGGCGATCCCGGGCAGCCGGCTCGCGATCGTCGAGGGCACCGGGCATTATCCGCACGTCGAGGATCCCGCCGCGGTCGAGCGGATCCTCGTCGACTTCATGGAGTCGACCGAGCCCGGCCACATCGACCACCAGCTCCTCGGTGAGCTCGTGACCGCGGGCGGCGACGAGGCCCGATAGGGGACCGCCGATCCGACAGGGCCCGGCTGGAGATGACGGCGGCCCCGGCCCCGTCGTGGGGGCCGGGGCCGGCTCGGGTCTGTCAGGCGTCGGTCTCGACCGTGTCGCCGCCCGTCGCGACGTCGTCGCCGGTGGCGTCGTCGGCAGCGGTGTCGTCCGAAGCGGTGTCGTCGCCGTCGGTCTCGGTGCCGTCGGTGTCATCGTCCCCCGGGATCTCGGCGTCGATGCCACGGAGGATGTCGATCGCGCCCGCGATGTCGCCGGTCATCGCGGTGGAGATGGCCAGGTCGGCGTTCGCCTCGCACTCCTCGCCCGACAGTCCGGGCGCGACGCCGCCGACGGAACCGAGGAAGTCGTACGCGGAGATCGTGCCGCAGAGCTGCTGCGCGATGTCCGAGACCTCGGCGGGGGTCTCGGCGCCGTCGATGTCCGTCTCGACGGTCGTGGGGGCGCCGACCGACCCGCTGTCGAGCCCGGGGAGATCGCTCTGGGCGGCGGCCAGTCCCGCACCGGAGAAGGACAGGGCGGCAGCGGAACCGATGATCGCGATGGTCTTCTTCATGGTGGTCACCTTTCGTTCGGGCGCCGGGGTCTCCCGGAGACACGGCGGTCACCGTAACGGCGACAGTGCCAGCGTGCTGTGACCGCGATCACTCCCCGTCGGAGCCCGGTCGGTGGAATGTCGTGATGCGCTGGAGCGACGGCGCCCGGACAAATTCTTCTTCATCTCGCGGAGTGTTTGCCGCGTCGACGCTCTCCGGGGATGCTTGTCCCATGAGTGGAACCGCCGAGATCTATGACGCCGTCCTCAGCCCGGGCAAACTCGAGTTGCTCCGGGCGTGGATCCGCCACCAGTCGTGGTTCGACGGTGACCCGACGCGGCTGGAGCAGGTGACCGCCTACCGGTTCGTCGACCCCGACGGCGAGGTGGGCATGGAGGCCTTCCTCGTCTCGGACGGTGCGCGCACGTTCCACGTCCCCGTGACCTACCGGGGGGCGGAGCTCCCGGGGGCGCAGGACGCACTGGTCGGGACGCTCGAACACTCTGTCCTCGGTCGTCGCTGGGTGTACGACGCGCCGGCGGACCCCGTGTACGTGACCGAGGTGCGGCGGGTCGTCAGTCACCGCGACACCGCCGCCGACCATCTGGCGGTGGAGGACGGCACGGTCACCCCGTCGCCCGTCAACGTGCGGGGCGGTGGGGACGGGGCGACGGGCGACAGCGACGCCGATGCCGCACCTCAGGTGATCCGGGTGATCTCGGAGGAGAACGACGCCGAGGCTGACCGCCCCCTGATCGGCTCGCCGGGCACGCTCAGCGGGACCTGGGAGGACGCCGACGGCTCGCATTCCGCGGTCTTCGTCGTCGTCTCCTAAGACCTGTCGGCTAGGGCCTGGCGGCCAGGACCTGTCGGCTAGGACCTGGCGGCTAGGGCCTGGCGGTGCAGTTCTTGCCGGGGGGCGCCGTCCGGCCCCGGGGGCGTCACCGGGCCGGACGGGGGTCCTCCCGGCCGGGCCGGGCGGGGACTCAGGCCTGCTTGATGGCCGAGAGCTCGATCTCGAGGGTGACCTTCTCGGAGACGAGCACGCCACCGGTCTCGAGCGCCGCGTTCCAGGTCAGGCCGAAGTCGCTGCGGTTGATGACCGTGGTGCCCTCGAAGCCGGCGCGGAGGTTGCCGAACGGGTCGGTGGCGGTGCCCTCGTACTCGAACGGGATGGTCACGGACTTGGTGGTGCCCTTGATGGTGAGGTCGCCGGTCACGTCGACGCCGCCGGAGCCGTTGGCCGCGATCTTCGTCGAGCGGAAGGTGATCTCCGGGTGGTTGTCCATGTCGAAGAAGTCGTTGGACTTCAGATGGCCGTCGCGGTCGGCGTTGCGGGTGTCGATCGAGGAGGCGGTGATGACGACCTCGGCGGTCGCGCCGTCGACTCCCTCCGCGGGGACGGTGACCGTGCCCGTGTAGTCGTTGAACGACCCGCGGACCTTGGTGACCATGGCGTGGCGGGTGACGAAGCCGAGGCGGGTGTGGGTGGGGTCGATGTTCCAGGTGCCGGTGAGGTCGGTGAGCGTCGCGGTCATGGTGACTCCTTCGGTGGTCCCCGGCTGGACACCGGGGCGATTGGTTGTTGTGTCACCTACAGTAGCGCCTCAATGGTGATGCGTCAACAAGAAGTTCGGAGAAATTCGGATGAGTTCGGATCGGTCGGTCACCCCACGTGACGGCGCAGGAAGTGCAGCGCGTGGGTGACCGCGAGGTCGTGACACGGCCGGCCGGGGAAGAGGTCGAAATGATCGCCCGGGTAGTGGCGCACCTCGGCGCGGGCGGCGAACGCCGCGGTGCTCGCGGCGTGCGGTGGGGCGCTCCGGTCCAGGTCGGCGATCTGGACCAGCACGGGGGTCCCGGCGAGCTCCGCGGCCTTCGCG
>NZ_JAALEB010000107.1:0-11017 GCF_014145165.1 Dietzia sp. Cai40
GCACGTAGTACGGGCCCTCGATGGAGCCCTTGGTGCCGGTGAAGATGCGGCTGTTGGAGTCCTCGATGAAGTGCTCCAGGAACACGTCGAGCCACAGCGGCCACTCGCCGCCCTCGCCGACCTCGATGAGCCACTGCTTGAGCACGCGGTACTCGTCGTAGGTGACCTCGTGCTCGTAGATGACCTCGGACAGCTTGGTCAGGACATCCTTGTAGATGGCGGCGGCGCGCTCCGGGCTCGTGTCGGACGAGAAACGGACGCCCTTGAACTTGTCAGTGGCGGCGGAGCCGGAGCCGGCGGCGGTGGGCACTGCGGTGCTGGGCATGATTCTCCTCGTCGTTCACGAATAATATGGCATGCGTCACAATCGACAAGGCGATAGTGGCTGTGTCCGCAAGCATCCGAAATGCGAGGGGTCCAGATTCCACGAAGAGGAACAGGCGTCCCTCTCGTCTCAGGCGAGCTTCTGTTCCAGGTCCCTCTTCGCCTTCTCGAGTGATTCCCGGTACCGCGGGATAACTGTCGGGTTGAAGCGGTAGCTGGGGAGCGCGATACCGAGCGCTAGCACAGGGCGCTGGAGGGTGTCGCTCGCAGCTACGGCCAGCCCGCTCACGCCCTGGGCGCCTTCTTCGAAGTTCGTCTCGTAGCCCTTGCGGCGAACCACGGACAGTCGACGCTTCAGCGACCGGATGTTGGTTAGGGGAGAGTTTCTCCAAGGGGGGAACCCGCCCTTGTACAGGTCCTCAACGTGCGGATTCGTCAGGCTGGATAGCAGGGTCCTCCCCCCAGCGGTGGTGTAGGCCGGCACCCGCCGCCACTTGTCATGGGGCACGGCGTCGTCTGCGGCTCCTTCGATGCCGTGCACGAGCCGAACGTAGGGCCCCTCCGGCATCCACACGTGGATGGTCTCTCCGGTGTCATCACGGACTGCCGCGGAAACCGCGCTCAGAGCGGTGAGAATGTCGGACACCGCTAGAGGGCGCACGTTAGTCGCCAACGAGGGGCCGGAGCGATACCGCCTGTCCGGAAGCTGGATCGCCATACCTTCGAGGACCAGCGACCGAAAAATACGATGCGCAGTCGAGGGCGCGACGTCCAGCACTTCAGACGCGTCTTTGACTGACAGGACACGCCCCGCGGAGAGCAGGCGCAGCAACAGCAGTGCCCGGTGGACCGAAGTGAGAGGGGACGCCTCAGCGCACTCGATGGGGGCCACACCCGTAGGAAGGTCACGGCCCACGCCGCGATACCGACCGCGGTCGTCCTTGAGCGCGAATCCGCCGAAGTTGAGCGCGCTCAGGAGTCTGTGCGTGGCAGTGGGTGACCCGCCCACGATGACCGCTGCTCCCCGAACGGAAAGCGAGTCGTGCTCCTCAAGTGCCCGCAGCAATCGGCACGCTCGTCGGACCGAATCGACAGCGCCCGCTCCCGAATCCGACTCGCGCCAGGCAGTGCCCATCATCTTCCTCATGCTTCAGGTCTGTACGAACAGTGTTGAGAGGTTTGGGCCACAGTATCCGTTGTCGTATCGACTAAGTCGAGACTCGTTCGCTGCAATTCCGCGGCGTACCGCTAGGCGGAATACTGACTCCGCCCTCTTCATTTGTGGCCCATATAACTGCACTGTCGACAGTGTTCAGCGCCCCCTCGGCGGCGCCTGGTCACGGCCTCGGGGCCGCTCAACAGGAAGGTAGGCATGAACACTCAGGATGCCCAGACGCGAAGTGCGTTCTCGCCGCGCACCAGCTCACCAGAAGAGCTGCGGTCCCTCGTGCAGGACGAACGCGTCCATCGGACCCTCTACACCGACCAGGAGATCTTCTCAGAAGAGATGACCGCGATCTTCGGTGGAAAGTCGTGGGTTTATCTCGCCCACGAGTCGCAGGTGCCGGAACCCAACTCATTCCTGTCGATCCGGATGGGTCTCCGCCCAGTCATCGTCACCCGGGATCGGCACGGCGAGCTGCACGCGGTTTTCAATCGATGCACTCATCGCGCAGCGACGGTGTGTCGCGAAGAGAGCGGAACCGCGAAGAGTTTTCAGTGTCCGTACCACGGATGGACGTTCCGCAATACCGGCGAGCTGGTGGGCGCCCCGTGGCCCCAGGGATACGGAGCGGACTTCGACAAGAAGGATCACGGACTCCGTCGCGTGGCACGAGTCGAAACGTACCGGGGGTTCATTTTCGGGACCCTCAACGAGGATGCGCCCTCGGTCTCGGAGTGGCTCGGTCATGCGAAGCCCTGGCTCGACTACTGGGTAGACCGAGCCCCGGAAGGCGAGGTGAAAGTACAGAACGCAGCTCACAGAATGGGGTACCGAGGCAACTGGAAGCTCGCGTACGACAACGCCGGGGACGGATACCATCCGTCGTTCTCGCACAGGTCCCTACTCGAGATGGCCTCTCGTATGGGGGACAGCAAAGACATGGCCTACTTCGGCAGGACGCCGGACAGCGGTCCGATGCGTTCCTACCTCCTGGGCAACGGTCACAGCGTTCTCGACCAGCGGGGCAACTATGAGGGCCCGGGCAGCTTCTGGGAGAACCAGCGCCCCCAGCCCGGCCGGGAGCACTTCGAGGAGCACATCAGGAAGAGCTACCCCGACCGTGCCGACGAGCTGCTCGATCTCTGTGTCGGGTCCCAGATCAACCTCAACATCTTCCCCAACCTGCTCATCATCGGCAATCAGATTCAGGTAATCGAACCGCTGGCCGTCGACCGGACCCAACTCACCTGGAACGCCACCAGCATCGGCGGGGTTCCGGAGGAGGTCAACACGATGAGGATGCGTACTCAGGAGGACTTCCCCGCCTTCGGTGAACCTGACGACCAGGCGAACTTCGAAGAGGTTCAGAGAGGACTCTCCGCCCCCGAGGAGGAGTGGATCCTCATGAATCGTGGTCTCAATGTGGAGAACTGGCAGGAGATCGACGAGAACGGAGTGGTCTCCAGTGCCATCACCGACGAGATGCACATGCGCCAGTACTACGACGAGTGGCTGCGCATCATGACGGACGAGGAAGTGAAGCGATGAGTGCGCAGATCCCAGCGGAGTTCTCCGACACGTCCCGGTTCTCCTACTACGTGCAACCGGATTTCTACGATGAACTGAACCGGTTATCGATCGCGTTCAAGCAGGACTGGCCCGAGTGCGACATGGAGACGTTCGCTCGCGTCCAGGGCTTCCTGTCTCGAGAAGCGCTCCTCGTCGACAATGCGCGGCTCAACGACTGGCTTGAACTCTTCGTCGACGACTGCCTGTACTGGGTGCCGATCACCGCTGGTGCAGGGGACCCGAGGTACCAGGTCTCGCACGCTTTCGACGATCGCCGCCGGCTGACCGACCGGGTGTACTGGCTCCGGACGGGACTGGCGTTCAGCCAGCTACCGGCTTCTCGCACCCGAAGGCTCATCACCAACGTCGAGGCCACGCTTGACGAAGAAACCGGCGCGCTCCTGGTGCGGTCCAACTTCGTCATCTACGAGTTCAGGGCGGGCGTCACGAAAACCTACGCCGGGTGGTACGCACACGTGCTCAGAGACCTTGGGGGAACACTGCGAATCCAGATGAAGCAGGCCAATCTCCTGGACTCCGAGCAAGTGCACGAGAACCTCACGCTGGTGTTCTGACATGGATTCCGACTCCACACTTCCAGTGAACGAGAGCCCTTCCGCCCGGATCGAGAGTCTCGAATCGCGGTGTCAGGGTCTCGAGAACAAGGTTCACAGACTCGAGCGCCAGCTCGCAGCCCTTTCCCCGCTAGTCAAGGCGACCAAAGGCCTCCATTTCTGGGATTTCTCGGTCTACGAGGCGCGGCCGGACGCAAGCTGGCTCGCCGTCGACCGAGACGAGGCATCCGGTCTGTTGAGCGCACTTGCAGAGGTCGACCACTGGGAGCCGTGGGATACCCGTATAGAACCGAGGCCGCAGTCATGAAACCCATCGCGATCATCCGTCACGCTGCTGAGACCGGGCCAGGACGGCTCGCCGAGGTGGCGGATCGTAGGGGCCTCCCCACCGCTCTCTACGAGCTCCACCGCGGAGACTCCCTCCCCCCACTCGAGGAGGTCTCCGCAGTGGTCGCGCTCGGTGGTCCCCAGAGTGCCTACCGCGTTGATGAGCATCCGTATCTACTGGAGGAGGAGGATTACCTCCGCGGCGCAGTCGAGCAGCGCACGCCCGTGCTGGCGATTTGCCTCGGGTCACAGGTTCTGGCACGGGCCCTGGGTGGTGCCGCCGAACCTGGCGCAACCGGTTTGGAAGTCGGCGTGATCGACGTGGAGGCGCTTCCGGGGGGTCACGGATTCTCGGGTCGGTACCTCTCGTTTCACTCGGATGCCGCTGTTCCACCGCCTGATGCCGAGATCCTTGCGACCTCGGACCGATACATCCAGGCCTGGCGGATCGGCTCAGCGCTGGCGATCCAGTTCCATCCGGAGATGACCCTGGCTGGCATGGACACGCTGCTCCGGCTCGAAACCGAGAAGCTCGAAACGTACGGCATCGACGTCGCCGAAGTCCAGCGCGAAGTCCACGAGTACTTCGACCACGACTCGCACTTCGCATTCACCCTCCTCAACCAATGGTTCGACAGTTGGGGCGCCCCGTCGTCCCCGGTCGAACCCGTCACCTCACGTCCCACCCACTCCCTCACAAAGGAAACTCTCGATGACTAATACCGTGATCCGCCCCAGCGCAGCGAAGTTCATCGAGCGCCACGACCTCCACACGATGGAGCAACTCGACGCCGCCGAGCACTCCCGGATGCTCGTCAAGGAGCACGGCATCGAAGTGATCCGGCTGGTCTGGCCCGACCAGTACGGTCAGCTGCGTGGGAAGGCGCTCACCGTGCCCGCCTACTTCAGCGCACTCGAAGCGGGCAACGCGATCACGATGGCGCCGTTCTTCTTCGACACCGCCGATGCCATCGTGCTTAACCCCTTCAGCCCGGACGGCGGCTTCGACATCGACGGAGTCGGCGGCAGTCCGAACGTCACCATGGTTCCCGACCCGGGCACCTTCACCCTCGTGCCCTGGGCGTCGCGGACGGCGGTCGTTTTCGCTGATCTGTACATGTCCGATGGCCGTCCTTTTCCCCTCGCGCCCAGGACGATCCTGAAGAAGGCGCTGGCGCAACTGGCGGAGAATAACCTCGCCATCAAGGTCGGGGTCGAGATGGAGTGGTACCTGACCCGAATCGTCGACGATCTGCTCGAATCGTGTTCGCTCGGTTCCCCGGGTACCCCGGCCGATCCCCCGAAGGTGGCCCCGGTCGCACGTGGCTACAACTACCTCCTCATCGACCATCTCGACGAGATCGAGGACGCCCTCAAGCCCATTCGCGATGCCACGCTGGCGATGGGACTGCCGCTACGCTCCTTTGACGACGAATGGGCGCCTAGCCAGGTGGAGACGACGTTCGACGTCCTCGAGGGGCTGCACGCCGCCGACGCCGCCGCACTGTTCAAGATGACGGTCAAGCAGGTCGCGAAGCGGAACGGCTACCTGACCTCGTTCATGTCCACCCCCGCGATCGAGGGTTTCTACGCCAGCGGGTGGCACCTGCACACGTCCATCGTGGATGCAGGAACCGGCCGCAACCTGATGGTTCCCGGCGAAGGAGAGCCCCTCTCCGAACTCGGACAGCACTACGTGGGCGGGACTCTCGCCCACGGCGCCGCGGCTTCGGTGTTCACCACGCAGACCATTAACGGCTACCGTCGCCGGCGTCCGTATTCGCTGGCCCCGGATCGCATGACGTGGGCGTTCGACAACAGGGCAGCGATGATGCGTGTCATCAGCGCTCCCGGAGACCAGGCCTCGCACGTCGAGAACCGTGTCGGCGAGTCCTCGGCCAACCCTTATCTCTACCTGGCGTCCCAGGTGGCGGCCGGCTACGACGGCATCGTCAACAGAACCTCTCCGGGGCCCCTCAGCGAGGACCCCTACAGCGCAGAGGTGCCCCAGCTCCCCACCTCCCTCGCCGAGGCCGTTGACGTCCTCGAGGCGGACAGCTTCTACAGGTCCGCTTTCGGCGACGTGTTCATCGATTACCTCGTGACGATGAAGCGAAGTGAGGTGTCCCGGTACGAGGCGTGGGTCGCCGAGAACCCGGACGAGTCCACCTACGTGAACGGCGTCACCGACTGGGAGCACCGCGAGTACTTCACCCAGTTCTGACCGATACCGACCGCGTGCGGGGGCGCCCACCGCCCTAGGGCGCCCCCGCCGCACCACTCTCCGAGGGTTACTGCAATGCCAAGAATCAATTTCACCGTCCCCGACGGGTCCATTCAGACTGTGGAGGCCAACGAGGGCTCGTCCGTCATGGAGACCGGCGTCCGATTTGGGGTTCCCGGCATCGTCGCCGAATGCGGTGGAGCACTCGCGTGCGCCACCTGTCACGTCTACGTCGACGAAGAGTTCCTCTCCGCCGTGGGCGGGCCGGACGACTTCGAGGACGAGATGCTTGACGACGCGGAGAGCCCGAGGGCGGAGAACAGCCGTTTGTCCTGCCAGATCCGTATGTCGCAGTCCCTCGACGGACTCTCTGTGACGGTGGCGCCGGAGCAATGAGAATCGACGAAGTGTATACGCGATCGACCGGAGTGCTGGTTGTCGGAGCCGGAGAGGCCGGCGTGAACCTTGCGCTGGCGCTTCGCGGCGGCGGATACGAGCCCGCCATCCTGGTGGTGGGGAACGAACCGGACCCCCCATACAATCGGCCTCCCCTGTCCAAGGACTTTCTCAACTCCCTGGTCACGGAGGAGGACCTGAGCCTTCGGGAACCTCAGCTGTACCGCGAGCAGAGGATCGATGTCCTTTCCGGGACCGAGATCGTCGCGCTTGAAGTGGGTGACGCTGGCAGCGGCTCAGCCGAAACCACCGAAGGGTTCATCCATTTCGATCGTGTGGTTCTGGCCACCGGCGCGCGTGCGCGTGAACTGCCTGTACCCGGAGCCCAGCTCGACGGCGTTCATTACCTCCGGGATCTCACCGATGCCCGCCGGCTACGGCACGACCTGGACAGGGCCGAACGGGTCGTCGTCATAGGCGCAGGCTTCATCGGCCTCGAGGCGGCCGCGGTTGTCAACGCCCGCGGGATCCCCGTGACCGTTGTCGGGAGGGAGGAGCGAGTGCTCGAGAGAGTCGGCTCAGCACCACTCTCCGAGTACCTGGTCGCCGCACACGAAAGCGCCGGCGTCGACTTTGTCATGGGCGCGCAGGTGAGTGAGTTGACCGGCGCGGAGGGACGCGTGACGGGCGCCAGGCTCGCCGACGGGCGCACCTTGGCCGCGGACCTGGTGATCGCGGGGATCGGTGCGGTCCCCAATACCGAACTCGCGCGTTCGATCGGCCTCACCTGCGAAGGGGGCATCGTCGTAGACCGACGTTGCCGTACCAGCAACCCCCACGTCCTCGCGATCGGTGACTGTACTACAACGGCCCACCCACACCGTCCGGATTCACTGTTGGCGCTTGAATCGGTTCAGAGCGCGATCAACCAGGCCAAGGTCGCCGCCATGGAACTTCTCGGCGGGGAGGAAGCCGGTGAGACCGTCCCATGGTTCTGGTCGAATCAGGCGAGTCTGAAAATACAGATTGCGGGTGTATCGCACGGTTACGAGCAGGCCGTGGTCAGGACCTCGGAGAAGGATTCCGGACTCACCGTTCTCTACTATCTCGATGGACAGCTCATCGCTGGTGACTGCGTCAATCGACCGTCAGAGTTCTTAGCGATCAAACGCGCCCTCGCCAAGAACATGACGATCGATCCCTCTCTGGCCGTAGACGTTGCTACTCCCCTGAAGAAACTCGTCTCGCCACGTACGGGTTAGACGCCGATTCTCGCTTGGTTTTGCGGAACCCTCGGCTGCGCCTTCGAGGAAGTCATCCTCGCCGGTGAGGCGCCTCACAGGTTGCTGGGTCACCGGTGGGGGAACCCTATCCGAAAGACTGAGGTGGGGCAGCGGTGAAAAGGTCACGCTCCGCATGGACCTGGGGGTATCGGGAAGACCCGCTAAAAGAAGAGAAATTCGTGACCCGGACGCCAGCATGTCATAAGGTCTGATTACCGGCGGATTCGAGTTGGGCTCTTCAGGTTGTCGCGGTGCCGGTTTCCCTCTCTGATTGGAGCCGAGAGCGCATTTCGTATAGTCGCTCACCGGATTCGCTATGCCAACATTCCCATCCTGGAAAGCTGCCGTGGCCGACGACTTCGGTCGCTGCAGTGGAAAGTGATGAGACGATTTTTCCCGTCGACAGTTGGAGTCTGCCATCCTCTTCGACGGTGATCTGATGGGTTTCCCCACTGCGAGGACGAGTCCAGGAGAGGGTCTCTCCGCTTCGGAGCATTCCGGCTTTGAGCAGGTCTAAAACAGACACGCTGAACGACCGTCGCGGTCCTGTTATCGCAGGTTGGAGTGGCCGAGTATTCATGACGGTCTGACCGGCAGCGTCGAGTCTTCCTTCTCGATCGACGTCGAGGTACCTGGTGTTGTCGGAGTCCTCATAAATGCGCACTGAAAGAACGACGAGGGGCAACCCGTTCTCACGCAGGTAGGTCAGCGCGGAACGAGTCCGCTCGTGGAAATTTTCGGCAACCAGAACTACTTGAGGTGTAGTGGCAATTGGTACAGGTTGATCCGTTTCGGTGAACTCCTGCCAATCTCCCCAGAATTGATCGGTACCTTGCGAGTACAGAGTCGCGACTTCTTGAACGTTGGTTGACCGCGCCCACCCTGCGTACTCGAGAACCTGGGCAAGCTGCTGACGGTCGAGGTCTCGTTTAACTTCGACGACGATAGGTCGGCCTGCTTCGTCCAGTGCCAGGATGTCTGGGATGCCGCTGTCGGGAAGGCGGGGTTGTCTAGCAATTCGGAATACCGATGTGTCTAGAAGATCGTCGAGGTTGTTCCAAAGTAGGTTCTCGATGTCCTTTTCGTACAGTCCTTCGCTGGGGGTGTACTGGGTGAAGGTCACCAGGTTGTCGTCTGGATCAGTGATTCGAAAGAGTGCCATAATGATCCTTTTGGTGCTGAGGTCGAACGATGCTCAAGAGTTGATTCCCCCGAGGATGAACTCCTCGTCGTGGGATCTTTCGGATTTAAGTCACGTAGATACATCTGCTCCATTCGCCTCAGGTCGGCGCGCGGAGGCTAATTCGCGCCTGCGTAGGCGTCCATGATGTCGGCGGGGATGCGTCCGCGGTCGGAGACGTCATAGCCGTTGGCGCGTGCCCACTCGCGTACCGCTTTGGTGTTGCCCCCGCCTGAGCGGGCGCGGGATGTCTTGGTTCGGGTCCCGGTCACGCGTCGGCCAGCCTCGATGTACGGAGCGATGGCTTGCCGGAACGCCTCGGCGTTCTCGTCAGAAAGGTCAATGGAGTATTCCTTGCCGTCGAAGGCAAACGAAATAATGTTGGCGGTTTCGCCGAGATCGGTCCCGTCAAGATCGTCGATATAGCGGGTCTGAAAATGCTGAGCCATCGTTATCCCTTTCGTTTGTCGTGGCATCAAGTATGCCCACGGGCCTGAACTCATGACCGTCAACATAATCGGTGTCACAACGCAAACGTGGCTTCGCATCGGGTGAATCGGCTATAGCGCACGTCGCGGCCAGCCGGCCACGTGTCATCCTGGGGGCTGGGTGGTTTCGAGTTCGCCGCTTACGGCCCGGCTATGCATAGTTTGCGCGAGCAAGTCGCCAGTGAGTGCCCACACCATAGGCGGGCGAGCGGTGTTTTCACCGTCCTGACCTGCTAGCTTTACAGAATATAAGTTATCGGCGTTAACATACTGCCGGGTCTGGGTGGTTTTGCGGCGCCTTGTGGCGTGGTGGATCCTATGGCGCAAACTCGTGCGGATCGGTGGCGGCGCGGTACACTAGAGGCACAACGGGCCGGATACCGGAACGTTGCCTGCCGAGGGCTCCCGCGAGGGGGCCCTCGTTTTATTTAGGGCATCCAGGTTCGTTGCCGGTGGGTGTCTTGGTAGATCAGGTGGGCGAGCTTGTCGGTGACGGCTTGCGCTCGGGGGTGCTGATTGCGGACTGCTTGGGCCCGGTGGTGGATGTAGACCGCCATGTCTACGGCCTGTAGGCCGGGTGTGTGGCGTGAGTCGGCGAAGTTGATGGGCGCGGAGATGTACTTCAGGCGGCTGGGTCGGTAGCCGCCGGTGCCGAGGTCCTGGTAGGCGCTGAACTGGTCTTGGTGCTCTGCGCTGGTGGCGATCTCGTCGGCGACGACGATCGCTTGCTCGCCGGCGCCGTGTCGGGAGGTGTAGTCGTCGATCTGCTCGAGTAGGTGTCGGAAGACCACGGTGTGGGGCTGCTGCGGGTACCGGTAGCGGGCGTTGAGGCGTCTGACGTCGACGCCTTCGAAGAGGTAATGCACGCCCGCGTGCTGGGCTGCCTGTAGGACGGCGGTGTAGAGGCCGGCGGCCTCGCGGTGTTTGCCGCGAAGGGTGGCCCACTGCCCCACGCCGCCCATGATCTCGTGCCCATGGAACTCGGCTGCGGGATCGGTCCCGTGTTGCGCGGAGGTCCGCTCGGCGATCTGGGCGTAGAGCCGGTGGAGCTGTTCCCATTGGTCGTAGTCGGCGATCGCCGCCCCGATGTAGTAGAGCTCCTGGTCGTAGGACTCGTCGACATAGGCGATCAGCACGTGATCCATCGTCTCACCCGACTGTGACGGGTTCGCGCGGCACCGACTGCTGTGGCCGAGGCTCCCCTCGACCCTCGCCGTCCAGATGGCGGTTCTGTGACGGCGAGTTCGGCGACCGCTTCGGGGCGCACCGGCGCGACGGGCTGGTTTCAGTAGGGCGCATCCGGTAACGTCGGTAACCGGAAACAGTACCGGTTACCAGTTACCGCAAAGGAAAAGGGGTTGTCGTGTCGACGTCGGAGAAGATCGCCAGGGCCTATGGGGTGATGGTCGCGCGTGGGGACAAGGTCACGGTGCGGGCGGTGCAGCGCGAAGCGGGGGTGCGGATCGGCGAGGTGGCGGCGTGGATG
>NZ_JAALEB010000108.1:0-1479 GCF_014145165.1 Dietzia sp. Cai40
AAATGGGTGTGGACTACGACGTCGATCTGGCCGTGATCGGCTCAGGAGGCGCGGCGATGTCCGCCGCCATCGCGGCCAGCCAGGCCGGTAAGAGCGTCGTGCTGGTTGAGCGCGGTGTTCTGGGCGGGACGTGCGTGAACATCGGCTGCGTGCCGTCCAAGACGCTCCTGGCGGCCGCCGGGGCCCGGCACGCCGCGCTCACCAATCCCTTCAAAGGTGCCCCAACGTCAGCCGCACCGGTGAACCTCGGCGATCTGGTGGCCCAGAAGGACGCACTCATCGAGCGCCTGCGTGATGCGAAGTACGCCGATGTGGCCGCTGCCTACGGCTTCCAGGTCCGCCCAGGCCAGGCCAGCTTCCTGGACGGGGACACCCTGGCCGTCGACGGCCAGGCGCTGCGGGCCCGGGCCTATCTGGTCGCCACCGGTGCCACCCCCGCCATCCCGGAGGTGGTCGGTCTCGACTCTGTGGACCGGCTGACGTCCACCACCGCGATGCAGCTGACCGAGCTGCCTGAGTCCCTGGTCGTTATCGGTGGCGGGTACGTCGGGATGGAGCAGGCCCAGCTGTTCGCTCACCTCGGCACCCGGGTCTCTGTGGTCGGGCGTCTGGCGCCGCACGCCGAGCCGGAGCTGGCCCAGAGACTTCGGGAAGTCTTCACCGACGACGGCATCACCGTGGTCGAAGAGCGCGCGACCACTGTGGCCCGCGAACCAGGCCCCGCAGGAGAGGTGGTGGTGACCACGGACTCGGGCGAACAGGTGCGCGGCGCGCAGGTCCTGGTGGCCACCGGACGCCTGCCCCGCACCGACGGCCTGAACCTGGCCGCTGCCGGTGTGGACGTGGACGAGCGCGGCTTCGTCGTGGTCGACCAGACCCAGCGCACCTCCAACCCGCGCGTCTGGGCCGCCGGTGACGTCTCGGGGGCTCCCCAGTACGTCTACGCCGCCGCCGCCGGCGGTCGGGCCGCCGCGCTCAACGCCCTGACCGAGGACAGGTACCCGCCGGCAGCTCGGGTCGACTACGCCGGCTTTCCTGCGGTCGTGTTCACCCGGCCCCAGCTGGCCTCGGCGGGGTTGACCGAGGACGAGGCCCTCACCCGAGGGCACGCGTGCGACTGCCGCGTCCTGGACCTGTCCGATGTCCCCCGGGCGCTCGTCCAGCACGACACCCGCGGGGCGGTGAAGCTCGTCGCCGACGCCGTGAGCGGCAAGGTTCTGGGCGTGCACGCTCTGGCGGACGGGGCCGGGGAGATCATGCTGGCGGCCACCTACGCCATCAAAAGCGGCATGACCGTCGACGATCTGGCCGACACCTGGGCGCCGTACCTGACCATGAGCGAAAGCCTGCGCATCGTGGCCGGCCTCTTCCGAAACCAGATGCCGACGTCATGCTGCGCCTGAAACCCGCGGCCCCAGCGGGGTGGACGAGGGCTCCCGCGGCGGCCCGCCTGGCGCCGTGAATGTGCCTTAAAAACCT
>NZ_JAALEB010000109.1:0-8019 GCF_014145165.1 Dietzia sp. Cai40
CGGCGTGGAGTTCGGCGCGACCGGGGGAGCCCACGACGTGGACCGCGGCCCCCGTGGGCGCGGTGCGCTGGCGGACCTCCCGTCGGCCGTCGGTGGCGAACCCGTGCACGGGGACGTCGAGGCCGCCCGGGGAGAGATCGAACCCCAGCCAGTCGCGGTGGGCGGCGTGGAGCAGCGATGACGGCGCGAAGGGCAGGGCGAGCGGGGTGTCCGCCCCGGAGTCGAGGGGGAACTCACCCGCCCAGTAGGGCCGTTCGAACGGCAGAGGCATGCCCTCGTCCTCGACGATCCGGTCGTCGGCCCCGGCGAACGAGCGCACGAGTCGGCCCGATTCCCAGCGGGCGAACCCGCTGACCCCGTCGTCGGGGTCGTGCGAGAACAGCAGGACCGTGGGCGCCTCGACGAGGCGTAGCCACGTCTCGTCGGTCGCGGACGGCAGGACGGGCTGCTCGAGCTGGGTCTGGAGAACGGTCAACCCGGGGTACGACCCGACGTAGACCTCCCCGGGACCGGTCGATGCCGAGCGGTTGAGGGGGAACATTCCCAGCGAGGCGACGGTGACGGTCGGGTACAGGCGGGAGAGCAGACGCCGGGCGAAACCGGGGTCCGACGGATGGCCGGACCTGATGGGGGCGGACGGGTCATCGGTGCCCAGGTACCAGAAGGTCGCGACGTGGTGGCCCATGACAGGACTCAGTCGTCCTTACCGCGGACACCGAGCAGGACGTCCTCCCAGGAGGGCATGGTGGGATGCCGACGGGTGGTGCGGCGTTCGGGTTCGGCCGGCGGGTGCTGGAGGAAGTGGTCGTCGACGGAACCCACCGCGGCGGGCGGGGCGGACACCGGGGCGGTCTCGGCCGGGGCGTGAGACTGCTCCACCGTGGCGGGGTCGGGTTCCCTCCGCTCGGGTCGGGCCGGGGCCGGCACCGAGCGGATCGGAGGAGGGCCGGGGGGGAGCGGGGGAGGGGACGAGACGGTGCGCAGGGCCGTGGCGCGGGACGGGTCGAGGATGCGCTGGGCCTCGTCGTCGAGCGCCCGGGCCGACCCGCCGTGGGAATCGGGGACGAACGACCAGGTCGCCGAGGCGTCGTCCGACAGGCCGGCGGGCCAGGAGGTCCGCACGATCCACCCGCCCGAGCGGTCGCGCCAGGCGTCCCACGCGACGACGTCCGGGTCCACCCCACGATGATCGAGTGCGGACTCGACCCGGTCGGCGAGCGTGTCGAGTGCGGGCCCGTCCGGAAGGACCGGGTGGGACGCCCGGGCGAGATCGGCGGCGTTCGCGCGCTCGAGCAGCACGGGGACGGCGAAACCCTCGATCCGGGACATCGGGACGCCGGCGTCGGCGGCGACGTCCTCGGGGGAGGCGCCGTGGCGGATACGATCCTGGATCTCGCGTGGGCGCAACGTGCCCGTCACGGGCACCCGCCGGGACTCCTCCGTGGGCACGGACTCCCCCCGCGCGGCGGCGCGGAACCTGTCGTCGAGGGGGAGGGCCAGCGTCTCGCCCGAGTCCGGGAGCTCACATTCGACCACGGACGAGTCGGCGTCCACCCCGATGATCCTCAGCTTCCGCATACCGCCTCCTCGACTCCTCGTGGGCCCGTGGGCGGCTCGAACGGCGCGTGCCCGGGTCCTGGGCGTTCCCCCCATGGTAGGTCAGCGCAGCCCACCCGGCGCGGTGACGGGCCGGGTGGGCTGCGGAAAAACCGTGGGCGGGCGCCCGGAAGGGTGCGCGGCCCGAGGGTCAGCCGAGCTGCCCCACCACGTGGTCGATGCACCGGGTCAACCGCGAGACGTCCTCGGGGTCGATCGCCGGGAACATCCCGATGCGGAGCTGGTTGCGGCCGAGCTTGCGGTACGGCTCGGTGTCGAGGATGCCGCCGGCGCGCAGGGTCTTGGCCACCTTCGCGGCGTCGATGCTCTCGTCGAGGTCGATGGTGCCGACGACCTGCGAGCGGTGGGCGGGCTCGGTGACGAACGGCGTGGCGTACTCGCTGGCCTCGGCCCAGTCGTACAGGCGGGAGGACGAGTCCCGGGTCCGCTCGACGCACCAGTCCAGACCGCCCTGGGTGTTCATCCACTCGATCTGGTCGGCGAACATCAGCAGCGTGGCCACGGCCGGGGTGTTGTACGTCTGGTTCTTCGAGGAGTTGTCCACCGCGGTGGGCAGGGACAGGAAGTCCGGGCACCAGCGGTCGGTGGCCGCGATCTCGGCCACGCGCTCGAGGGCGGCCGGGCTCATGATGGACACCCAGAGGCCGCCGTCGGAGGCGAAGCACTTCTGCGGCGCGAAGTAGTACACGTCGGCGTCGGAGATGTCGACGGGCAACCCGCCGGCTCCGGAGGTGGCGTCGATGGCGACGAGTGCGTTCTCCGAGCCCGCCGGGCGGGTCACGGGGACCATCACACCGGTGGAGGTCTCGTTGTGCGCCCAGCCGATGAGGTCCACGGACGGGTCCGAGGTGGGCTCGGGAGCCGACCCGGGCTCGGCGGAGATGACGATCGGGTCGGCGAGGAAGGGCGCGCCGCCGGTGACCTTGGCGAACTTGGAGGAGAACTCGCCGTAGGTCAGGTGGAGGGACTTCTCGCGGACCAGGCCGAACGCCGCGGCGTCCCAGAACGCGGTGGTGCCACCGTTGCCCACCACGACCTCGTAGCCGTCGGGGAGGGAGAACAGGGAGGACAGTCCCTCGCGGACCCGGCCGACGACGTCCTTCACCGGCGCCTGGCGGTGGCTGGTGCCCATCACCGAGGTGGCGGCGGCGGAGACGGCCTCGATCTGCTCGGGGCGGACCTTGGACGGGCCGCAGCCGAACCGCCCGTCCGCGGGCTTGAGGTCGGCGGGGATGGTGGGCAGCTGATCGCTCATGCTCTTGGGGTGCCGTTCCTTGTGGTGGGATTTCCGAATCGGCTCCATCCTAGTCGGGGGCGCGTCGGGCCCGGAGTAGCGTCTGGGTCATGGAGGATCCCGCACTCGAACCGGCCGACTTCGACACGATGCGGGTCGGCTACGGCCTGAACGCGAGCCTGGACGTGGGCGATCTGCACGACGACTGGGTCGCGCTCTTCGCCTCGTGGCTGGACGAGGCCGGGCGCCGGGGGGTGCGCGAGCCCAACGCCATGGTGCTCGGCACCGTCGGTGCCGACCGCCGGCCGTCGACCCGGACGGTGCTGTGCAAGGGGGCGGACGAGCGGGGTCTGACCTTCTTCACGACGACGAGTTCGCGCAAGGGCGCGCAGTTGGCGCAGTCCGGCTACGCGTCGGCCACGTTCCCGTGGTTGGTGGTGGAACGGCAGGTCCACGTGGAGGGCGAGTGCCGACCGCTGGACCGGGCGGACTGCCTCGCCTACTGGCGTACGCGCCCCAGGGGGTCCCAGGTGGCGGCCTGGGCGTCCGAGCAGTCGCAGCCGGTGGAGTCCGTCGAGGAGTTGACCTCGCTCTACGCGATCGCGGAGAAGCGCCTGGCGGACGTCGAGGAGATCCCGATGCCCGACAGGTGGGGTGGGTACCGCCTCCGCCCGGACCGCGTCGAGTTCTGGCAGGGGGGCCGGGACCGGTTCCACGACCGGGTCGAGTGCCTCCGGGGTGACGGGGGGTGGACGGTCCGGCGACTGCAGCCCTGACGCCCGCCGACGCCCCGACGCCGCCCGGTGGACGGGGCCCGGGGGGAGCGGACCGGTGCACGCTTCGAAGTGACGGCGACCGTCACGGTAGGGTGTGGCACAGCACATTCGTGGCGGGACATGGCCGCCGGGACCAGTCGTCGGAGAGGGAATCGCGTGACCGCAGGCTCGAACGGTTCGGACCGCAATGCAACACTGTCCTACCCCGGCGGTGAGCTCGAACTCGATGTGGTGGAGGCGACCTGCGGAAGCGACGCGGTGCAGCTGGGTTCGCTGCTGGCCAAGACGGGGATGACCACCCTGGACGTCGGGTTCGTCAACACCTCCGCGTGTACCTCCTCGATCACCTACATCGACGGCAACGAGGGCATCCTCCGCCACCGCGGGTACCCGATCGACCAGCTCGCCGACAACGCCTCGTTCCTCGAGGTCTCCTACCTGCTCATCTACGGTGAGGATCCCACCGAGGCCCAGCTCGCCGAGTTCACCGAGAAGGTGCTCGGGGAGACCGCGCTGCCCGGCCAGATGATGCCGTTGCTGCAGGCGTTCCCGCGCGACACCCACCCGATGCCCGTCTTCTCCGCCGGCGTGAGCCTGTTCGGCACGCACGGGGACGACCTGGACATCGACGACCCCAAGGCCGTCGACCTGGCCACCGCCCGGCTGCTGGGCCGTGGCCCGACGCTCGCCGCCGCCATCGAGCGCATCCGCTCCGGTCACGACGCCCTCGACCCGGATCCCTCGCTCGGGTACGTCCGCAACTTCCTGCGCATGACCTTCGGGCCGGACTACGAGGTCACCGACGAGGTCGCCGACGCCCTGGACATGCTGCTGGTGCTCCACGCGGACCACGAGCAGAACTGCTCCACCTCGACCGTCCGCATGGTCGGATCCTCGGAGGCGCCGCTGTACGCCTCGATCACCGGCGGCATCAACGCCCTGTACGGACCGCTGCACGGTGGCGCCAACCAGGCCGTGCTCGAGATGCTCGAGCGGATCGAGTCGGAGGGCGGGGACGCGACCGACTACATGGACCGTGTCAAGAACAAGGTCGACGGCGTCAAGCTCATGGGATTCGGTCACCGCGTCTACAAGAGCTACGACCCGCGCGCCCAGATCGCCAAGAAGCACGCCCACGCGCTGCTGTCCCAGAGCAACGACCCCCTCCTCGAGATCGCTCTCAAGCTCGAGGAGACGGCACTGGCCGACGACTACTTCGTCGAGCGCAAGCTCTACCCGAACGTGGACTTCTACACCGGCCTCATCTACCGCGCGATGGGTTTCCCCACCGAGATGTTCACCGTCCTGTTCGCCCTCGGCCGGATGCCCGGATGGATCGCCCACTGGCGCGAGATGCGCGAGGATCCGTCCACCAAGATCAACCGCCCGCGCCAGGTCTACACGGGCCCGGCCGAGCGGGGTTTCACCCCGATCAGCCAGCGCTGAGCCCGGGAACCGGACTCCAGGAGGAGACACCATGGACAAGCCCGAGATCGACAGGCCGACGGGCCCCGCGCCCACTGACCTCGTCAGCGAGGACCTCACGGTGGGGGACGGCGCCGAGGCGGTGGCCGGCGGCAACGTCACCGTCCACTACGTCGGTGTCGACTACGAGACCGGCGAGCAGTTCGACTCCTCGTGGGACCGCGGCGAGTCCATCACGTTCCCCCTCAACGGCCTCATCCAGGGTTGGCAGGAGGGGATCCCGGGCATGAAGGTCGGCGGTCGCCGCCAGCTGGTCATCCCGCCGGACAAGGCCTACGGCACCTCCGCGGCCCTGCACCCGCTCGGAGGGAAGACCCTGGTCTTCGTGATCGACCTGCTCGAGGCCTGATCCGGCCCGTCGGACGACTCGAGAACGCCCCGACCTCCCACACGGGAGTCGGGGCGTCCTCGTGTGCGGGGCCCCGCGCGCGCCCGACCGCGGGTGGCGTCCGGCGCGCCCTCGCGGATGGCGGTCCGGGCGACTACCCCTCCTGCCGGAGGTACGGTGCGAGGGCGTCGAGCACGGCCGGGTCCTCGATCGTCGACGGGACGGTGACGTTCTCCTGCCCGTCCGCGATCTGCCGCATCGTCTTGCGCAGGATCTTGCCCGAGCGGGTCTTGGGCAGGCCCTGCACGACCGTGCAGTCGCGGAAGGTGGCCACCGCGCCGATCTCCTCGCGGACCATCGCCACCAACTCGGCGCGCAACTCCTCGGGGTCGCGGACCTCACCCGACTTGAGGACCACGTATCCGACCGGCCGCTGGCCCTTGAGCTCGTCCTTCACACCGATGACCGCGGCCTCGGCCACGGCGGGATGGGTGGCGATCACGGCCTCCATGGAGCCCGTCGACAGGCGGTGTCCGGCGACGTTGATCACGTCGTCGGTCCGGCCCATCACGTAGACGTACCCGTCGGAGTCGACGTACCCGCCGTCCCCGGTCGAGTAGTACCCGTCGAAGACGGACATGTACGAGGAGATGAACCTCTCGTCGTCGTCCCACAGGCCCGACAGGGTGCCCGGCGCCATCGGTAGGCGGATCGCCAGGTTGCCCTCCTCCCCGGCGGGGAGGGGGGTGCCCCGGGAGTCCAGGACGTGCAGGTCGTACCCGGGCACGGGCACCGTCGGGGACCCGGCCTTGATCGGCATCGGCTCGAGCCCGCGGAGATTGGAGGCGATGGGCCAGCCCGTCTCGGTCTGCCACCAGTTGTCCACCACGGGCTTGCCCAGTTTCTCCGTGGCCCACCGGTAGGTGTCCGGGTCCAGGCGTTCGCCCGCACAGAACAGGGTGCGCATGGCGGACAGGTCGTACTTGGCGATCTCGCCGCCCTCGGGGTCCTCCTTGCGGATGGCGCGGACGGCCGTGGGCGCGGTGAACAGCGCGGTGGCCCGGTGCTCGGCGAGCACCCGCCAGAACGCGCCGGCGTCCGGCGTACCGACGGGCTTGCCCTCGTAGATGATGGACGTCGCGCCGACCAGCAGGGGCCCGTAGACGATGTAGGAGTGCCCGACCACCCAGCCGACATCCGAGGCTGTCCACCAGACCTCGCCGGGCCGGACCCCGTAGACGTTCCACATCGACCACGCCAGCGCGACAGCGTGGCCGCCGTTGTCACGGACCACGCCCTTGGGCAGCCCCGTGGTCCCGGAGGTGTACAGGATGTAGAGCGGGTCCGTCGCCCTGACGGGGACCGGTGCGGCGCGTTCAGAGGCCTCGACGGCCCGGTCCCAGTCGGTCCAGGTGGTTCCCGGTGTCTCGGGGAAGGTCTCGTCCGGGAACTGGTCCGGTCGGCCGGCCACGATGACGGCGCCCGGGGAGTGACGGGTGAGTTCCAGGGCCTTGGCGACCATGGGGAAGTAGGGGACCTTGCGGGTGGGCTCGATGCCGCCGGGCGAGGTCACCACGACCTTCGGCCGGGCGTCGTCGATCCGGATGGCCAGCTCCGGCGCCGCGAAGCCCCCGAACACCACGGAGTGGACGGCACCCAGGCGGGCGCACGCGAGCATCGCGACCGCGGCACGCGGGACCATCGGCATGTAGATGACGACCCGGTCCCCGCGCCCCACGCCCTCGGCCGCGAGCGCGCCCGCGAAGGCCTCGACCTGGTCGAGCAGTTGGGAGTAGGTGATGGTCTCCTTGACCCCGGTCACCGCCGAGTCGTAGATGAACGCGGCCTGATCCCCGCGTCCCGCCTCGACGTGACGGTCGATGCAGTTGTGGGACGTGTTGAGCTCACCGTCGGGGAACCACCGGTAGAACGGGGGCCGCGAACCGTCGACAGCCGTGGTGGGGGGAGTGGTCCAGTCGATCCCCCCGGCGGCCTCCAGCCAGAAGGCGTCGGGATCGGTGATCGAGAGCCGGTGGGCCTCGGCGTAGGTCGACGAGGTCGTGGAGTCCGACATCGGGTGAGCCCCTCTCGTGCGGGAGTGAAGCCCCCGATCAGCGCCGACGGCCTGTGACGCGCTTCACTCTAGTCCCAGGCCGAGGTCCCGATAGCGGGACATCCGCTCCGCGTACCTCCGCTCGGGGGGACGCCTCCGGACCTCGACCAGAGCCGCGGCGACGGCGTCGGCCAGCCGGTCGCAGAAGGCGTCCGGCTCGTCCGCCGCGTCGGGTCGCTCGGGTATCACCACGTCCACGATCCCCGCGCGGAGGAGGTCGGCCGAGGTGATGCCCTGCGACCGCGCCACCTCGGGTGCCCGGGAGGTCTCGTGGTAGAGGATCGCGCTCGCCCCCTCGGGTGGGAGCGGGGCGAGCCACCCGTGGCGGGCGCACAGCACCCGGTCGGCCGGGAGCATCGCCAACGCGGCACCGCCCGTGCCCTGACCGAGGATCGCCGAGACGGTCGGGGTGGGCAGCGTCACGAGATCGGCCAGGCTGCGGGCGATCTCGCCCGCGAGGCCGCCC
>NZ_JAALEB010000010.1:0-40294 GCF_014145165.1 Dietzia sp. Cai40
GATCGACGTGTTCTACATCCCCACCGCCATCTCCCTCGGGGTCATCGCGACCATCCTCACCGTCTCGGTGATCGCCAGCCTGCGCGTCACCAGAGGCCAGGAGGCACAGGGCCTGCCCACTCCGGCAGAGCCCCCGTTCCGGGTTGCCACCGCCGAGGAGGACGCCGCCCTCGAGCCCGTCTGGCGCCCGCGGCGGAGCGCGGAGCGGGACCGCGAGCAGCAGACCCGGACCTGACCGAAGGACAAAGAAGAAGGGCGACGACGACGAGGCGACCGCACCCCGAACGTATGCAGAATCGGGCACAATTGTGACGGGCGTCACTCTTCCGTTGCGCCCTCAGGCGAGTCAGCGAGGAGCGCCGCCATGAAGGCAGTCGTGTTCGAGGGTTTCAAGACCTTCCCCGTACTCAAAGAGGTCGACAAGCCCACTCCCGGCCCGGGCGAGGTCCTGCTCAAGGTGGCCGGCTCCGGCGCCTGCCACTCCGATGTGGGCCTGTTCCACGAGTTCCCCGGCGACCCCACCGGGTTCCTCAGCCCGCCGTTCACCCTGGGCCACGAGGTCTCCGGATGGATCGAGGAGCTCGGCCCCGGCGTCACCGGCCTGAACGCCGGCGAGGCGTTCCTGGTCTACGGCCCGATCGGCTGCGGGCGGTGCAAGCCGTGTTCGCGAGGACAGGACACGTACTGCCAGGACGTGCCGTCAGTCGGCTACCTGGCCACCGGCCTCGGTCGTGACGGCGGCATGGCCGAGTACATGACCACCAACGCGCGCAACCTCATCCCCCTGGGCGACGCCGACCCCGTCGCCGCCGCTCCCCTGGCGGACGCCGGCCTTACCCCGTACCACGCCATCAAGCGGGTGCTGCCCGACCTGACCACCCCGGGCGCGACCGCGCTGTGCATCGGCCTGGGCGGCCTGGGCCTGGTGGGGGTGCAGATCCTCCGGGCCATGACCGGGGCAACCGTCTACGCCACTGACACCAAGCCGGAGGCCGTCGCCGCCGCGGAGAAAGACGGGGCGATCGGCATCCCGAGCGAGGGCGCCGCCGAGAAGCTCACTGAGCTCACCGGCGGCCGGGGCGTCACCGCGGTGTTCGACTTCGTCGGCGCGGCCCCGACCCTCGAGCTCGCCGCCGCCAGCGTGGCTCAGCAGGGCTCGGTGACCGTGGTGGGTCTGGCCGGCGCCGACTTCCCCTGGAACGTCTTCCGCCTGCCGTACGAGGTCAACTTCTCCTCCACCTACTGGGGGACCCTCGAGGACCTCCACGAGGTGGTGGACCTGTACCGGGCGGGCAAGATCAGCCCGGAAGTCCACGTGTATCCGCTGGACCAGGCCCTGGAGGTCTACCAGAAGCTTGTCGACGGCAAGGTCAGCGGACGCGCGGTGATAGCCCCGCACCGCGACGCCGGCTAGCCCCCGAGGGCGTCAGTCGTCGGAGACCGAGACGCTGACCTCGATGTTGCTCTTGGTGGCGCGGGAGTAGGGGCAAAGCTCGTGGGCGAGCTTGGCCAGCTCGTCGGCCTGCTCGGACTCCAGGCCGGGGATCACCACTTCGAGGTCCACGGTCAGGTCGATGCTCTGCTCTCCCGACGCCACCAGCGAGACCCGGGCGCCGACCGAGGAACCGTCGATCTTGACCTTCTTCATCCGCGCGGCGCTCTGCAGCGCGGAGTGGAAACAGGAGGCGTACCCGGCGGCGAACAGCTGCTCGGGGTTGTTGCCCTCCCCCGACCCGCCGAGCTCGGTGGGCGGGGCCATCTCCAGGTCAACCGCGCCGTCCTCGGTGCGGACGTGGCCGTCGCGGCCTCCGCCCGTGGACAGGGCTTCGACAGCGGATCTGCCATGAGGGGCCTCCTGGGTTGGGCGTGTGAGTGCGGCCCAAGGTACGCCTCGCCGACCCCTGGCACCGTCCGCCGCAGGATGCTAAGGGTGGAGACACGACAGGCCGCGCGCTATCCGCGGCCTCAGAGGCACTAATCAGAGGGAGAAGGAGGAGCCTGAGATGTTTGCCGAGGACCGCCCCGATCCGGACGAGTACACCCCGGAGCCGGATCCCGTCACCGCAGCCGAGGAGTACTCGCCCGAGGTGAGCGTCGACGACCCCACCCGCGAGGCCAACCCAGCCGACGTGGCCGAACAACTGGTGGTGGTGCCCACCGACGACGACGTCGACCCGGAACTCACCGACGACGACTAACCGTGCGACTCAGTGGTCGCACTTCGCCAGATCGGGCTCGGCGAGCGGTTTTCCCTCGGGGATCACGTAGGTCACCATCAGCACCACGTCCTCGTCACCCTCGTTGCGCCCCTCGTGCGGGTAACCCGCGCCCTCGATGATCGACTCACCGGCGCTGTAGACGTGAACGCCGCCGGGATAGATGTCGGCGTAGTGGGTGAGTTCGCCCTGCTCCACCACGGCGATCAGCTGCCCGTAGTGGCAGTGCTCCCCGGTCCCGGCCCCGGGTTCGATGGTGATCTCTCGGAAGGTCACCCCGACGCCCTCCGCGCCGCCGTCGACCTCCACGTCGACCGGCCCGTCCTGTTGACCTGCGGCGATGTCGACGGCGCGCACGGGCTCCTTCGTCTCGGTCGGGGCCGGCGGCTGCGCCTCCGTCGCGGACTGCGGCGCGTCGGGCGAACATGCGGACATGGCCGTCCCTAGGACTGCCGCGACGAGGAGCAAGCAGCCCCCGACCATTGGGCCCCGGATCGATGTGTGCGCCATGGAAATGCCCCCGAGCCTGACCAGACTGACAACAGGAATTTGGTCAGCGTGAGGCACACAATAGCGCGCCACCCACCTCATCTCACCCTTTCAGTTGCACCGGCCTCGCGCAGATCAACGTAGGCAAGGATTATGCGCCCAGCTTGGGACGTCCATACAACGATTCCAGCTCGAACTGCTGACCGCCGACTCGGGCCTCAACCGGCACAGTCCGAGACGTCCACGACGATCTTACGCAGGACTGCGAGCACAAATTGGGGCCCGATTGGACCAGACCGACCCGAAACGACCCTGACATTAATCGGTTAAGTTGTTGTGCTTGCGAAAGAAACTTGGCCGACTAGAATCGACAAAATTTGGAAAATGATCGGCACCCGAATTCAGAGAAATGACCCGAAGCGCACGGCTGCGGCGATACTCTCGCTAATTCTTACAATTTTCGATACAAGCTTCCCACGACCGAAGAAACACTCAAAAAGGGAAGAATCGGAAACAACACCTTTGACACACGACTCGCAACCTTTGTTAAGCTGATGAAAAAACGATTGGCGGCTGACGAAATAATCTCGGACGAGCAGAGACATTGCAGCGAGCAGCAACAGGCAATCGGAACAGTCAACCTAGTGATAATTAATCGGAGCAACTGAACGCTGCTCACAGGTTCTTGCCAATAATTCAATCCAATTTCCCTCAGCCGGTTCATGCTCGCCGTGGCATGCCTGAGCAATGCTAGCAACACAGATACTCGACGGAACGTGCGTGCGAGTCGGTTAATTCAGTTCCTTCCGTACGCGCCGAACGAGGTACAAGACGAAGTACACCTGGTTGCTGTCGCGAAACCTGAACGCCCAGCCTGGATGGGAGGCCGCAGATTGGCCAAGGGTCACCTGACATTCGCCGTACTCACGCAAACGCATGGCAGGACCGCACCCTGCGCATACTGCGACCAGTTACTGTGTGGGTAGAGCGAGCGAGTGAAGACTCCAGTGATCACAGAGTTTTCGGAGGCCATCCCAACTCAAAAGCGTGGCAGATGCCCTCGGCGAGCAGGATGGCCACATCGGATCCTGGGGTGTCACCGAGTAGCGTCTGAACCGACTTATTTCCACGCCTCGCCGAGGCACCAACGCTCCACCGCCACGCAGTCTGGAACCGGGGGCTACAACCATCCACTGCATCCAGAATTGGGAGTACCGTAAGACGGATGAACACTAAGGCAAGAAGAAGAGCAAATTGTTCACCTCTACGAATAGACAGCGTGGAGTGCGAAAACACTGAACGTCCACAGGCTTCCTGACACAGCTCAATCACACCACTAGAGAGAGAACCTTCATGTCCAAGAACCACACCTTCGGCATCCGCGAAGTCCTCGAAAACAACTGCTGCATCGGATGCGGTGGATGCGTATACGCTGGGGAAGATACATCGATCGACTTAAACCGCGACGGATTATACGTAGCCAAATTAGGCTCAGATTCCAGCGATTTGCTTGACCAAGTTTGCCCATTCTCGGACGGGTCAACAAACGAGGACGAATTGGGGACGATTCTATACGGTAAACTTCCTCATAAATCCTCCGCCATAGGGCGTTATTCATCACTTTACGCAGGTCGGGTATCGTCTGACGAAGTACGAGTAGGGTCCTCGTCCGGCGGGCTAGTATCTTGGATCGCGTCTAAGCTCCTCACCCAGGGCACGGTAAATGGAATAATTCACGTGAAGTCCAGCGACGGTCCCGAAGGTCCCCTTTTTCAATTCGGCCTTTCCCACTCAGTAGAAGACCTCCTCAGAAACCGTAAATCTATTTACTACCCAGTCGAATTCTCTAAAGCACTGAAGTCCGCACGCCAACAAGGCGGAAAGTATGCATTCATAGGAATCCCTTGTCACATCAAGGCGATAAGGCAACTACAGATGGTTGACGATTGGGCCAAAGACTGCATACCCGTCACCATCGGGTTAGTCTGCGGACACATGAAGAGCACTGGATTTGCGGAATCTTTGGCGTGGCAAGTCGACGTTGAGCCTCAGAACCTCCTGTCAGTTGACTTTCGTGTCAAGGACCCAATGGCTCCAGCGAACAGATATAAGTTCTCAGCAACTGCGGCCAGCGATCGACAGACGCACGAACGTGCGAACTTCGAAATGATTGGGTCGAACTGGGGCCACGCCTTCTTTCAGCCAAACGCATGCAACTATTGCGACGATGTCTTTGCCGAGCTCGCAGACATCAGCCTCGGAGACGCTTGGCTGCCACGCTTCCAATCGGACCCACTAGGTCATAACGTGGTAGTTGTTCGAGCAGAACACTTGGATTCAATTCTTCGCGAGGGAGTAGTTGATGCAGAAGTAGTATTGGAGGAACTCGATGAAGAGGAAGTATTTGAAACCCAAGCCGGCAATATCAGGCATCGCAGAATTGGACTTTCTGTCAGAACTGCGGATGACGATGCAATGCGCATAAAGCATCCCTCCAAACGAGTTCCACCAACCTATGCCACCGCAGACGCCAAGAGAATAGACCTTGTGCGACTGCGCAGGCGCAGTTCTTTCGAGTCATTCGACGCGTTCAATGAAGCCAAGAAAAGATCAGACTTCAATGTTTTCCGGAAGCGAATGGCGCCGATCATCCGCAAGTACGACGCCGTATCGGCAACTGCGCGGTCTGAAAAAGTTCTTGCACGCATGCCGATACACAGTCAGAAGTACCTTCGGCGTCTCCTAAATCGCATACGTTGAATTAATCAAAAAGTCCTGTGACGCGGAGCGAGCGCGCCCATGACTTGGCGAGACACCTCTTGAGCATTCCGGACACGCCCGAAGGGTTCTCAATTTCATCACTTTTCTCGAAGGAAATCCACATCTTGGCACCAGCATAGGGCCTTCTGCCAGTCTTTGATTCAACGGGAGGGCCATAGCTCGCGGAAGTGAAACCAGAACTAGAAAATGATTGGAAAGCAGACCCATTGTAGCGCCAAGCCCAGGCCCGAACATTGGAGCAAAGAGATTTACAGTCCACCGGCCATCCGTAACTCCAAAGGGAACCGAAACCCTTCGATACGATACATAAGAAATCTGCAGTTACACAGTAGCGCCGCTCTCGCGGGAGAGCCGATTAAGAAACAAGAGGAAAAATGAGCCGAACCAATAGGCTAACCGAGACGAGAAAAGCTGCCGCGCAAAAGGTCCTAATATCCACCCTTCACCCGCTGGGTGGAAACTACGGCGGAACAATGCAAGCGTACGCGCTCCAGCGAACAATCAGAGAAATGGGCTTTGTTGCTACCACCATCAACTCAAGCTGGCGCCCAGAATCCTCACCATACATTGCGAGACGAATCCGCTACGCGATTAGGAAATACCTTAAGCTGAGCCCCAATCCGGCCCCTGTACGCCAAGTGGTGGACGCGGAGGACCTCCAGCAATTGACCAAACCGTTCGTTACAACGAACATTCAGACTGTTGACCTTTTCGGAGTCTCCCGCAGAGAAAGAAATCGAATACTGTCAGAAACCAGCGTAATCGTGGTTGGCAGCGACCAAGTTTGGAGAGGCGGCTATGCGGATGTCCCGACGCAGTTGTTAAATTACGCACGCAAATACTCGCTGCTAAGAATCTCATACGCTGCCTCATTCGGTGCGGACCAGCTTATAGAATATAGTCGAAAAACCCTTGCAGAGTCACGTTCTCTAGTCCAGTTGTTCGACCGCATATCGGTTCGCGAAGCGTCTGGAGTACAGATCTGCAAGGAAGCATGGGGGGTGGACGCCGAGCAGCACATCGATCCAGCACTACTTCTTGAGGCAGAGGACTATTCCTACCTATGCCAACGCGACAAAGGCACTCTATGCGGCGCCCACGGGCGACTGCTTACGTACATTCTGGACTGGAATCCTGAGAATGAACGCATCTCTGAGGACCTTTCGAGAAACTTGGGCTTGCAAGCTTTCCATTTCCTGCCGAACCAAAGCGCAGATCTATCGACTACAAAAAAGAGCCGGCCACAGCGCATGAAGTCTGTTGAAGAATGGCTTCGCAATTTCGAGTCTGCCGAATTTATTCTCACAGATTCTTTCCATGGAACCGTATTCGCAATAATTTTTAGGAAACCATTTATAGCGATCGGAAACAAATCGCGCGGTCGTGCACGGTTCGAGTCTTTGCTGGCCCAGCTTGGCCTGCAGTCCAGACTCGTGGACTCAGCCAGTAAACCAACTTCGTACGACTTAACAATCCCCGACTGGGAGGCGGTCGAAGCGAGATTGCAAGTCGAAAAGAAAAAATCCATGAGTTACCTACAAGAAGCGTTGGGCGCTTCTGCCCGAAAATAGGTGCGCAAGCCCGAAAACGACGAGCCGATTCACCCGGAGAACCTACTCGAATTTGCCGCGGCCCTGATTAGGTGACGAACGCCAGCCGGGGTCAGCAAATAGCCGACAATTATAGGTATCAGTGCCGATAGTCCGACTTTTCGCACTGCCAGTGTACTCAGGAGCGAAAGCGAAGAAACGAAGACGGAAACGTGCCAGTGCTCGACGCGGGGAAGATCAACTAGCTGTTGATAAATATGTTCCCGATGGGCCACAGTCAATTGCTCCCCGCGTGACAATCGGCGCAGTATCGTCCAGCCAGTATCTGCAAGATAAACAGAGTAGGGAACACCGAGCAGAATAGCTTCGAACTTGCTTTTTGACCAACAGTCGAGCGTTGCAAAAGCAATTACTGAGCCAAAGAGATAGCTTCCTACATCGCCGAGAAAAACTTTCGCAGACGGAAGATTCCAAGGCAAGAAGCCAACACTTGCGCCGAGCATGGTATGCGCGAAGGCTGCATCTTCGAAAAGGCCGATACTGTCCAGGCGTGCGGCAGCAAATGCCGACCACACTGCCGCCTGCCCGCCGGAAATTCCGTTGATTCCGTCCATAAAATTGAATGAATTCACGATCGCGGGCACCAGGACCACGCCCACGATTGGAGTGGAACAACCGCCGCACGCAAGCCCAACCACCGCTCCTGTCACGGCCTGCGCACCAAGGCGCTGCGCCGCAGGCAACTGGAACCTGTCGTCAAGGAAACCGACCGCAGTTAGTACTGCGGTTCCAACACTGACTTTCGTGGAAACTTGGGCCCTGCTGAGTCGAACCACGATCAACCCCGCAGTAATCCCGGCTACGCATGCGACCCCTCCGCCGCGAGGAGTTGGTACGACGTGCGAGGATCGGGCGTTGGGAACGTCCACTCGGTTGTGCGCGCGAAGAATCCGGACTAAGCCGGGCATGACTGCCGTAGTGACGGCAGCTGCAGTTGCCCCCGCAAGTAGTGTGGTCTTGGACATGGGACTAGCGTCCCACATCGGAACGTCAGGTTCATCGCGCCATGTCAATAAACATTTCCAGGACGGGACGGGATCCGAGTGAGAATTGGTATGCTGAGCCACTGGTTCGACCCAGAGGGCGGCGCCGCTGCCGGGCCGGGCACGATCGCTCGGGCTCTTCTCCGTCGCGGGCACGAAGTTGACGTATTGACCGGGTACCCCATCTATCCGGCTGGCCGGGTGTTCGACGGGTACCGTATCCGCCCCTACATGCGTGAGCAAATTAGTGGGGTAAACGTTCACAGAGTACCGACCTACCCAAGTCATGACGACAACGCCCGTCGCAGGATGGCCAACTATTTGAGCTACGCGGTCACATCAGCGATTGCCGCACCAGTCTTGCTTCGTAAAGCGGACGTCGTATTTGTTTATTCGTCACCCGCAACTGTCGCTACGGCTGCGGGACCCCTTCGGGCCCTCAACGGCATCCCGTATGTCATGCAAATCCAAGACCTCTGGCCTGACACTGTTACTTCAAGCGATTTCGTGAACAAGTCGACCAAGTACACGATGGAGAAAGCTCTTCACGCATACTGTAATGAGATTTATCGAAGAGCAGCCCATATCGCAGTAATTTCACCCGGAATGGTAGATCTACTTGTAGATCGGGGAGTTTCACAACACAAAGTTAGCGTTGTTCCGAACTGGGCGGAGGAATCGTCGTTTCGCCCAGCAGCACGTGACTACGAACTTGCCAGAACCCTTGGCGTAACGAGAGAGTTCAACGTAATGTACGCCGGTAACCTTGGCGAAATGCAGAACCTGGATTCTCTGATCGACGCTGCCTCGCTACTTCGTGCGCGACGAGACATCGGTTTCGCCCTGGTAGGGGACGGAGTCAAAAGAGATCAGCTCACCCAGCGAGCTGAGGAACTCGGACTTGATAATGTCACGTTCATTCCTCCTCAACCATTCGAAAACATGACAGATATTCTCGCTCTCGCAGATGCGCAACTGGTGACTCTTAAGGATCTACCCCTATATCGGGCCACTATGCCGAGCAAGATTCAGGCGAATATGGCAGCGGGTCAGGCGATTATCGCTGCCGCCGCAGGCGACGCTGCCGAAGTCGTTCGCGACGCCAGCTGCGGCTTCACAGCACCTCCCAATGATCCGCAAGCACTAGCCGATGCAGTTGCGCAGATGGCGAATCTAGGCCCTCCAGCGTGGGTTAGATTCGGTGAAAGTGCGTACAAGTACTACCAAGCGAACTTCTCCGAAAAGACCGTTGGCGATTCGCTCGAGGAACTCTTGCTCCAGCACCGTAAGCATCGGTGACGGCCGTGGCACGTGTTTTAGTTGTCGGTTCGTCAGGGTTCATTGGCACTGCGGTTTGCTCCTCGCTCGAAGCGCGCGGCCACGAAGCGATTCGATTAGAAACTCCGCGCGTAAACGCCGCCACGCTGCGACCGAAATCCGAATTATCGATGGCAATTCTCCGTGATCATCTTGATCACTGCTCCGCACTAGTCAATGCTGCAGGAGTGCCAGATGCAACCGGCACGAACAAGGCGGAGATGCTAGCCGCAAACGGAATTTTGCCCGGACTTCTCGCTGCGGAGTGCTCTCAGCGTGGAGTGCGTTTCGTTCATGTGAGTAGCGCTGCTGTCCAAGGTAGAAGGCACACGCTCGACTCGACGCCAGAAATGGCTCCGTTCTCCCCATATTCGGAATCCAAGGCCCGAGGGGAGAGCGAATCACTTCAATATGCGACCACTGTTGTCTATCGCCCACCGGGGGTTCACGGAGTCGATCGTGGGGCAACCAGAGCGATTGCTAGGCTCGCGCGGTCAAGATTCTCCAGCGTGGCGGGAAGCGGGTCCGCCGCCAGCGCGCAAGCTCTCATCGGGAACGTAGGGGATGCCATTGCGTTCCTCGCCATATGCGAAGAAGGCCCACCTCCTATAGTCGCCCACCCATCTGAGGGAGTGACTACTGGCGGTCTTCTTGTAGACCTCGGTGACCGACATCCGCTTAAAATCCCGTCTGTAATTGCCCGTAGCCTTGTCACAGTTGCGTTCATACTCGCACGCGTACGTCCTTCTGTGCATGGACATGCCCGCCGGTTGGAGATGTTGTGGTTCGGCCAACGACAGAACAAAAGCTGGCTAACAGACGCGGGATGGGTCGCCAGATCGCAACGGGACGCATGGCGAGTGTTGGGACGTATACTCGCCGACGACATCCATCGGAAGGACCAACAATGACTTCGCTCGCCGGAGCCAGCATCGCAATTACAGGTGGTACCGGATCGTTCGGTTCCACTATGGCAAGCAATCTACTTGAATCGGGAGCGGCAAGGATCAACATATTTAGCCGCGATGAAGCCAAGCAGGATGAGATGCGTTCGCGCATGGATGATCCTCGACTCAGGTTCTTCCTCGGCGACATTCGAGATCGCGAAAGCGTTGAGAACGCATTGGTCGGTGCCGATTTCGTCTTTCATGCTGCAGCCCTCAAGCAGGTTCCGTCTTGTGAGTTCTTCCCAGATCAGGCCGTCAAAACAAACATTGATGGCAGCCGAAATGTCATTAACGCGGCCCACAAGTCTGGCGTAAAGTCCGTCGTATGCCTCTCTACGGACAAAGCTGTGTACCCAGTCAACGCAATGGGAATGTCGAAAGCACTCATGGAGAAGACAGCACAGGCGTTTGCTCGCAATCACCCTGGTTCACCCACCACGGTGTCTGTCACCCGCTACGGAAACGTCATGTACTCGCGCGGTTCAGTTATCCCGCTCTTCGTCCGGCAGATTCGAGAGGGTAAACCACTCACTCTTACCGACGGATCGATGACCCGGTTCGTCATGAGCTTGCAAGAATCGGTAGACCTAGTCCAGCACGCGTTTTTCTACGCTGAACCGGGCGACCTCTTCGTGAAAAAGGCCCCGGCTTGCACGGTCGAGACATTGGCGAGAGCAACCGCCAAGGTGATGGGGGTTGACAACCCGGAGATAATTCGTATCGGAATCCGGCATGGTGAAAAAATGTACGAAACACTTCTTTCACGCGAAGAAATGGCGAAAGCGACAAATCAGGACGACTACTTCAAAGTGCCGCTCGACGCCCGATCGCTGCAGTACTCACTATATGTTGACGAGGGCGATTCCGAAGTCAAGAGGGCCGAAGATTTTGACTCCAATAGCACGGCCCAGATGAGCATTGACCAGACAGCCGATTTAATCGCTTCGCTTCCCGAGATGCAATCGGTCCTCGCGGAGCTGAACGGATGAGGATCGTCGTTACCGGGGCCGGCGGATTCCTTGGATGGCACACCCGGTTGCGTATCGCCGCTCTAACAGGTCATGAGGTCGTACCAGTAACGCGGGAGAATTGGACTAAACTAGACCAACTACTGACTGATGCCGACGCTGTACTTCACCTCGCTGGTGTCAACCGTGCGGAATATGACGACGACGTTGAGCAGGGCAACATACGGCTCGGCACCGATCTCGCACGAGCCGTATCCATCTCCGGTCGTCCACTGCGCGTAGTGATGGCCGGAACCATTCAGGTCGAGCGCGATACCCCGTACGGTCGAGGCAAGCGCGAGGCGAATCGCGCAATCGCAGAGGCAACCACCATCGCCGGTGGTCACTTCGTCGATGTCTGCTTGCCCAACCTGTTTGGCGAGCACGGTCTTCCCGATTACAACTCGTTCGTAGCAACTTTCGTGAACGCAATAATTGCAGGAAGGTTGCCCCAGATCAATGACGGCGCGGTTGAGCTACTCCACGCTCAGGACGCTGCGCAGTCATTGATCGATGCACTTCAGTGCACTGAACACTGGCTAAGGCCAAACGGCACACGAACCCGGGTCGTCGAGGTTTGGGACCTATTGCAGGAATTCCACCGCTCATACTGTCCGATCGGCGAGGTACCAAACTTGAGTTCCAAGTTCAGGATCGACTTGTTCAATACCTACAGATCTGGACTGTTCCCCGACTACTACCCCATAGATCTCGTTCCGCACTCCGATTCACGCGGTTCATTCGTCGAGACCGTCCGCTGCCGAGGAAGCGAAGGACAATCCTCGATCAGTACTACCGTTCCCGGCGTGACCCGCGGGGAGCATTACCACCTGACGAAGATCGAGCGCTTCGCGGTAGTCCAAGGCGAAGCGCGCATTAGTCTCCGCCGAATGTTCCACGACGACATCCTCGACTTCGACGTCACAGGCGATCAGCCTGTCGCCATCGACATGCCCGTGGGCTGGGTGCACAACATCACCAACATCGGCGACGACGTCCTATTAACGCAATTCTGGTGCCACGAGTTGTTTCGACCTGAGGCGCCGGACACCTTTCCCGAAGCCGTCCGCCGCCCCTCGAAGGAGACTAAACCGTGAAGGTCATGACCATCGTCGGCACGCGGCCCGAACTTATTCGACTGTCTCGTGTCATACACCGGCTAGATACAACATCAGGCATCAATCATGTTCTTGTACATACCGGGCAGAACTATGACTATACTCTCAACCAGGTGTTTTTCGAGGATCTTGGACTTCGCCAGCCCGACCACATGCTTGGAGTAGATACGTCTAGCCTAGGTTCGGTACTCGGTGGGACACTCATTGCCGCAGAAAAGGTGATGCAAGACGAGAAGCCGGACGCCGTTCTAATTCTAGGCGATACCAATTCTTGCATTTCCGCTCTAATGGCTCGGAGGATGCGAATTCCGACCTATCATATGGAGGCCGGAAATCGCTGTTTCGACCTCAATGTTCCGGAAGAAACCAACCGGCGAATGGTTGACCATATTTCGGATTTCAACCTCGTCTACACGGAACACGCGCGCCGAAACCTCATTTCCGAGGGCCTTCACCCGCGCCGAATTATAAAGACCGGCTCTCCAATGCTTGAAGTCCTCAGCTCTTACCGGGAGTGTATTGATTCCTCAACAATTCTCGCCGAAAAGGGCTTGGAGGAGGGCGGGTACTTTCTAGTGTCCGCTCACCGCGAAGAAAATGTTGACTCCCCCGACCGTCTGCGTATGCTTCTCGATTGTCTCACCGCAGTTCATTCGCACTTTCGAATGCCGGTATTCGTGTCGACCCATCCGCGTACCCGGAAACGCCTGGAGTTGCTGCCTGGCTGGTCTGAACCGGAAGGTATCAGGTTTTCCGAACCGCTGGGCTTTCACGACTACAATAAGCTCCAGATATCCGCTGCTTGCACCATGTCCGACTCCGGCACGATAGCCGAGGAGTCATCAATTCTCGGCTTCCCTGCGATCACATTGCGGGATTCGATCGAGCGGCCCGAGGCTTTGGACACCGGCGGCATCGTGATGACTGGCCTCAACGCAGGCGATGTCGTCGTTGCGGTACAGATGGCGATGGACTCTGAATACACGCGTTGCGGCGTAAGCCACCTGACTCCTGATGACTATGCTATTGACAACGCTTCAGAACGTACTGTCAAATTTATACTCTCGACGGCGCACCGCCATCACCAGTGGGAGGGGATCAGAGCGTAACCCAAAGGGAGTGATACGTCAGCTTCTCGGCTGCACACCCACATCCGTGTTCGACTGAACAAAATGCACTTCTAGATACCCCTGGACAGTTCAGTCACTAAAGCGATCTCGGTTGGCCTATCTCCGCATAGCCCCAGAGCTTTAGGTCGTCCTTAGGATTTGAAGTAGCGATCTTTGTACGATACGTGATCACCGGGCACGCTTTAGCAAGTCAAGAACCAATCTGCAATCAGCGCCTGAAGGAAACACTCGCCACACCGCCACACCAAATTGCTTCCGGTAGACAAGCAGCGTAGCGATTAGGCGCAAGGAAGACGCAAGCAACATAAGCCACGCCATACCGACTACCACGTTGCCTTCGTCGAGAGTGACTGCCGCCATAAGAATCGGAATCATCGAGAGCGCGCTAACTGCCAGCACTGCCCGAACACGCCCCACCGCTTGCAAGTGCTGCCCGAGGATAAAGGCTGCCCCCGCAACCACGGCCTCAATCGTAAGTATCGTAAACGGTCGAGCAGCTGCTGCAAATTCTCTACCGAGCAACAATTGAACTAACCATGGCGAGACAGCTGCAATTAGGCCGGCCAATATCAGCAGCGGCAGGAAAGTGATTCTTAACGCGCGCATCGCAGCCTCACCACGCCCCGATTCAGCAGAACCGACGCTATGAGCGAAAACAACATTGCCAATAGACGCCTGTATAGGCGAAACCATTCGCGAAAGGCCATAGGCAGCCGAATAGAGGCCGAAGCCCGCAAGGGATCCAACCGACATTACGACGAACATATGTGCTTGGGCAAGAAATAACCCTGTTGCATTGATTCCTTGATACCCTAGCCCGGAACGCAAGAATTCCGGAACAGAAAGCCCCCCCGTTGAGGGCGACTGGAGCGAACCGCCTAGCATACGACGCAGGGCTAAAAACCCGACGAAACCGGCGATTAACGTGGACGCCGTCTGCAATGCCAAAACTACAGTCACGTCTAAGGGCACGAAAGCCCAGACAAGAACGATCGACAGCGTGGCTAGGGTTGGCCCAAGAGCGCGGAGCCAATTGAACAAGCGTAAGGTTGGCTCGAATCTGGCGCACGCAACCAGGAGATCAAACCCCGTTGCGATCCCCCCCAGAGTCACCGTAATGCTAGCGATGACAGCTACAGTCACAAGCGGCCCGAACGGTACGAGTACGGCAGCGACTAGGCAACCAAGTAAAAGCACCAGTCCGAGCGCTGCGCTCAAATGCCTACGCCCGTCGCCCAGGAGCCGATCATTTCTTCCGTGAAAGACGAATGCTTGGCCCAGCCCAAGCAACCCCAACCCTTGAGCCAAGGCGACGACGAGAAGGGCAGACGCCAGAAGACCTCGCCCTTCTACCCCCAGGGCACGAGCGGTTACAGAAGCATTAACCAGAGATACTAACGCTAGCGCGAGAGAAACGACGATTGTCAACGCTGAGGTTCTGAACATCTGGGCCGGCTCCCTCTACGAACGAACAGGCAAGTTGTGCCCTCTTACTTACATGATGGTTATAACCGCCCTCGCCCGCCGCGGTCGGGTTCTGTCTACAATTGGTGCGTGACCAAGTCCCCAAGCATCAGCATCGTGATACCTGCGCACAACGCTCGTCATACGATAGGGATGGCGCTTTCGTCACTCTACGGGCAAACCTTCGAAGACTGGGAGACAATCGTCGTTGACGATGGTTCTACCGACGGTACCGCCAATTTGGTCCGCGCCATTGGGGACAGCCGAGTCCGGATCATCAGGCAAAACCAATCCGGCGCCGCTGCGGCGAGAAACCGGGGACTCACAATGACTCGGGGCTGCTTTATCGGCTTCCTCGATGCAGACGACTTCCTATTCCCCGAGTACCTCGATCGAAGCCTCCAGATACTCGCTGAGTCTCCCACGAACACGCTTGTGACCAATAATGCCTACTTTCTCACTCCCGGAGGGATATCCCCCCGGCTTGTCCGACACGGGCAAACAATCCCTCGATCCCTACGGAAGCAACAGACCGCAATACTGCGAAGCAACTTCGTATCCATTATGAGTCTCTTCCCGCGCAAGTTACTGGAGGACGTTGGAGATTTTGATTCCTCACTAGAGCGCGCCGAAGATTGGGATTTTTGGATTAGGGCATCGTTTGCCGGGTGGCGAATTGCACACCAGAGGCAGCCTATGGCGTTCATCAATCGCACCGGTGAGTCGCTCACATCTGCGACCGAAAAGGTAGCTCGCTCTGAATCGGAGATTTTGCGCAAGACTGCTCGGTCGCAGCCCCTCACTCGAAAGCAATCGAATCAAGTAGCGAAGCGACTCGTAATCGGTGAGCCCTCAGAACTCAGGTCAGAATCTCTTTCAGCACTACGCTCTCGGGATTATCTTCGGGCGTCGAGGTTACACCTTACTGCTACCCAACTGGAAACTAGATCCCCACGAGCACTTGCACGAGCTCTAGCCTTCCGGATTGCCCCGCGGACAGTTGGTCGGTTACTAAGAAGAGGCTTGGTTTGACTTCGTTCAGAACGGTTCCCTCTGGATGCATAGACAATTCGGCTCTTGCCCGCCAAATCAGCTCAGATCTGTGAGCGATCGATAGAGTTGAACTGTTCGCCGAGCCACTTCATCAGGGTGCTGATCGGCGACCGACGCGCGTAGAGGCTCCCCGTTAGCCGGGATGGACCTCAGATTAATCAACGAAAGAGCCATCTCATTTATCGTAGACGTCTTTTCCAGTACCTCTCCAAATCGGGCGTCTTTCACTTGGCTCCTTGCAGTCCCAACATCCAAACACACCACTGGGCAGTTGGCAGCGAACGACTCTGCAATCGCAATAGAAGAAGTCTCGCGGAGCGAAGTCGAAACACTGGCCCGAGCAGCGCCCAAGAGCTTCGAAACCTCTTTTCGGGGAAGCGGCCCAAGAAACTGCACACGTGAGGAGAACGCTCTGGACGCCCGTTTACACTGATCGTAATACTCGCGGTCATCGATAGCGCCCACCACCGCGAGATTACCTTCCGCGCCCATCGATACGTATTCACCGAACATCTGGATGAGTTGTAGCTGATTCTTGCGCCGCATGATGTTACCAATCGCCACGAAGTCTTTACCCGGGTCACGCTCCACGCGAAAGAACTCTTCGGCAATCGGATTGGGAATCGAGACAGTCGGGACCCTCGACTCATCCGCAGCTAGCTTTGCTTCGGGAGAGATGGCCACAACCATAGATGCCCCACGAACGCCACTATCGAAAGCCAGCTTAAGACCGACGCCACGGATCCTCCCACCCAGGCCTGGATTGCGAATTCTTGACTCAAGGTGTGGGAAGCCATGCACAGTAAGGACGCTTGGGGACTGCATTCGAGTCAGCTGCGCCCCTAGATGAACGTGGAGCACCTCCGGATTCCACCGCTCAATCGCTTCCCTTAAGTCAGACGGAGGGCGCGGTAAAAGAGAACGCCAAGATGCCATAGCTGGTAGGCGCACAACGGAGTGATTCAGTTCCCATACGGCATCGGGATGGCCAGTGAATGGATCAAAAATTCGCACCTCTACGCCGAACCTACCAAGAGCCCAGGCCAAACTCTCTGCCGCCGCCTCGACACCGCCATTGGGGCGTCCAGCGAGACGGGGATATGGGGCAATCATTGCGACCCTCATTCAAACACCTTTCATTACCGACAGCATACGTGGTATGACATGGGCCGCGGTGTAATGATTCAGAACCCTCTCTTTCCCACCATTCAAGTCTTTTAGACGAGATGGATCTGCTACTAGATCTGCGACGACCCTCACAAAATCGTCGCCACCGTCGAGTATGGGATTGCGTAGGACTACGCCGGCGGCTGGTTCTGATCCCTCCTCCAGCATCTCACGACACGCCCCCACATCGGACGCGATAACGGGCAGCCCCAATGCCATAGCTTCTAAGACAACCATTGGAAATCCTTCATGGTGCGACGGCAACACCAAGAGATCACTCGCTTCCATGTAGCCAATCACAGCTTCGGACTCCACCTCACCCAGCAGAACGACGTTCAACTTGTCGCAAGAGGCTCTGAACTCTCGATTGATCGCTGGGTCGATGGGGCCCACGACAGTCAAACCAGTTCGTTTACCCAACGTGCTGGCTATTCTGACTAGGGTATCGCTCCCTTTTTCTTTCGAGACCCTGCCCACATATAGAACTGATCCAGTACCCGGGCTCGACTTAACCGATGAAGTGGGGCCATCGACGAAATTTGGGACCTTAATCGGCAATCGCCCGGTAATCTGATGAATCTCTCGCTGTGTCAGCCCATCTAGCACAACCACCTCCCCGGCCGCGAGTATTCCTTTCGTAGCCCATGCGCGGGATAGTGCGCCTTTCCCGACTAGACCCGAGACTAAGGAGCCGTGTACGTGGAGCACAGTACGGATATTTAAATTCGCACAAATCCTGAAAAACATGACGTCTCGCACTCGAAACCCAATAGAAGGCGCAACGGTAGCCCAGATCGCGTCATCTGAAAGGAGGGCGCAAGCAACTGCTCGAACCCAGACTACCGTGCCCGAAATTAACGCTAGGACCGCGCTAACCAAGTTGAGAGCCTGCGAAGGCCTTCGCAGAATTGGCGATGTGTCGATCACAGTTAAGGGAAGGGGCCAATGTTTAATTACTTGACGCGTCCAGCTCGTGATTCCACCTGTAGCACGCAAAGGTGCAAGAAGTATCATTGTATTTCGCACACTTTTCGCTTAAGTATTCCGTGGGAAGCCATTAGCGCGAGAAGAACCCAAAGAGGACGGCGGGCCTCAAGGGTCAGAGTTGAGGCCATAACGGCAATCGCAGCCGCTGCCGGAATCAGGGCGAGCGCCTGGGGGCTCATGCGGGCACTTTGGAAAACGAGCCAAACGAATCTGATCCACAAAAGCACGCCAATGACGCCCAACTCAAGCGCGATACCCAGGTAGACGGAGTGTATGACACCACTCGTCGCGGACTGGACACCCATCCAAGAGGGAGTCGCGCCAAAGCCTATTCCGCTCACGCTCGGAATCTCATCGGCCGCTAGTTGCCAGTAAAACTCGCGGTTGCTGAGTTCCCCAGAATCTAAAGCAGCCGGAATCGCGGCGACCCTTTCGGGAATGGCAACTCCGAGTGCCGGCGCAATATTCACCAACACGACCCCGAGGAGCAGAACTGTCGCAAGCGCCGCGAAACGCGCGCGCATCAGATGAAGAGATAGAAGCACTACGGCGGATGCCGCAACTGCCAATATGCCAGTGCGGGACCCTGTTGCGAGCATTGCCATAAGATGCAGGACCAGCAGCCCCAAAAATACAAGTCGTCTTAAAAGAGATTTCTTGCGACCTAGTATTTCGCTCAACAAGTACGCGGAGACAATTGCGATCAGCGCCGCAACGTCGTTGACGTTAGCCGTCAACTCTGCTCGGCCATCAATGTTCACCTCGGCGTTTATAGCCATCACCGACATGACCGAGGTTCCGACCAAGAGAGCTTGAAAGGCTTCTAAAACCCTTCCGGAAACGGACACCGCGACCGCTGCCCATGTAGCTACTGTCAAACTGAAAACCATTGCAGAAATGAAAGTTGCAGTCTGATCGACTGACCACAAGTACGAGGCGCAAGTGTAAAACAGGAGTGCAAGGACAGATAGCAGCATCCGACTGTTAAGTGAGTAGCTATATCTTGTAGACGACCCTGCAAGCAGTTCAACTATTACCACACCGATTAGCGCCAACGCCAACCAAAAAGATAACGAACGTCCAGCAACTAATAGGTCGATCTCGAATGGAACGGAAACCAAGTACCCGTAGGCGATCCACCGAGAGACGCGACCTGCAGGCATCGTCTGTGCAGGTGCCCTAACTCTGATCGAGTCAACATTAGTTGGGTGTGGTTGTTTCAAAACTGTCTCACCTTGGTCCAGCCTCATTCATGAGACCCAAGCAGAATATCCGGAAGCGGTGGAACGAATGAAGTGCGCAACTCGACTGAAAGCGTTGACGTGAATTGTAAGGCTATGCTAAGTTCCATCGCCGCCTCACTAGGGCCTATCGGAGCCGAAGTTCGCGTCCATCCATGCTCGGGCCGCATTGTGATTGTTTAGCTTTCTTACGTCCACCCAGTTCGTAGTCAGCGGAGGAACACGGACCTCGGATAGCGACTCATGCTTCTGGCCCATAATCGGCTCCTCGGCATCATCGAATAGTTCCTCGGCAAGTTTTTCGTTATTCCGTAGGCCTGTATACACTATTTCAATTTCTTTAGCTGACTGCTCGATCAGTGTCCGTGCAACGTCTGCAATCTTGATAGGCTCTCCCATATCCAGCACTAGTGTGTCGCCCGTGGAACCCACAACCGCTGCCTGGAGGACTAGCTGACATGCCTCTGGGATTGTCATGAAGTATCGGTTAACCTCTGGATCCGTGACCGTAACGGGGCCTCCATCCCTAATCTGTTTTTCAAATACCGTCAGCACTGATCCCCGCGACCCCAAAACGTTTCCAAACCGTACTGAGACGAACTTTGAGTTGGGAACCTTAACTGCAGATGCTGCCGTCAGACGTTCCGCAATTCTTTTGCTGATTCCAAGTGCCGAACAAGGGTTAGCAGCCTTGTCCGTAGAGATATTCACAAAGGCTTCTACGCCGCTCTTCTCTGCCGCAACCAAGAGGTTTTGCGTACCTATTACGTTCGTCTTTAGTGCTTCCAGCGGATAGTGTTCGAGTAGTGGCATGTGCTTAAGGGCCGCTGCATGAAAAACTATCTGAGGCTTTCGCTGGGCGAATATGCTTACAATCGACTCTTGATCTCGGACCGAGGCGAGTATGGTGTCGTCACCATCCAGCATTGCCTGATCGTTTATCGATAGTTGGACCGCATGTAGTCCGGACTCATCCCGGTCGAGCATCATTAGCTCTGCGGGCCTGAACCGAACTATCTGTCGACATAGTTCTGATCCGATTGACCCCCCAGCTCCGGTTACAAGTATACGTTTCCCGCGGAGGTATTCCGCAATCTGCGTTTGGTTAAGGTGAGCAGGCTTACGGCCCAAGAGGTCGTTCACATTGATTTCCCGTAACTCGTCAACAGCGACCCTGCTTCGCATCATCGAGTCGAGTGGGGGTAACACTAGAACGCGTAAACCCGCCGCTTCCGCACGGTCACGAATATCGATGATCTCGTCACTAGCAAGACTCGGAATCGCGAGAAGAAGGGTGGTTGCTCCCGTCTTACTCGCCAACAGTTCGAGTTGTTCTCGGCCGCCGTATACGCGCACACCTTCGATGACCATGTGACGCTTGCCGGGGTCATCATCTAGGATCCCGACAGTATTGAACTGGGAGACTGCGGATCGGCGGATTTGGCGAACAAGTTGGAGTCCGCCGTCTCCAGCACCAAAGACGAGTGCTCGCTCGGCATCTTCTGACACGCCCGCTCCAAATAGTCTCTTTCGGCGGACCAGTGATCTGAGAACGAGCGCCGTAAGCACTGCGAATGACCCGGTAACAATTGGAGTTGATCGCGGGACCCCGTCATAATCTCTGCTGACAATATGCCCGAGAAAGACCGTCAAGGTAGCTGCAGCAAAGACGAAGGTTAAAACACTAGATTCTAGAACGCTACCGGGAACGAATCTTCCACGGTACAACCCGGTGAACCATCCGAAAATCCAGGTAAGAACTATTAGTGCACCGAGGACTATGTAGGGCCGCCCCATCGCCAAGGACAGTCCCAGTTGATCCACCGAAAAGTCGTAGCGCATCCACAGGGCCACAAAGATCATTGCTGTCCATATGACTGCATCCACAAAGATCCACTGCGAGGCCCCGGCGCCAATCGATGAAGCTAGCGGTCTCCTACTGGGAGCGACTTGAGCGCTATCGGTCACCTTTCATCCTCCCTGGGACAACGAAACCTCTAAATGTAGAGCGCATCAGATCCGCTCTGCCGTTGAGGACTTCGACGAATAGTAGTACGAATCGTAATAGCTAGTAGAGCCCTTCTTGGCGGGCTTGTTGGCCACCGTCACCAATCCTAAGAGAGTCGCATCTGCCTTCCCCAAGTTGTCGACGGCTTGCGCTACCTGGTCGCTGGTGGTGCGGTGTGAGCGCACTACGAGCAGCGCGCCATCGGTGATTCGAGCGAGTAGTGAACCGTCAGTCACAGGCAGCAGCGGTGGGGAGTCGATGATGACGTAGTCATATTTGTCGCGCAAATCACTGAAGAGGTGTCGCGCTACTTCTGAGGCAAGGAGTTCGGACGGGTTGGGCGGAAGTGGACCGCACGCTAGGAGGTCCACGCCCTCGTGCCGCGTCTCTTGCACTACGTCCTCAAACTCGGCCTGTCCGGAGAGGACATTTGTTAGACCCACCTTGTCCGGCATCGACATATAGGTCACCACTAGCGGTCGACGGAGGTCCGCTTCGATCAGCAGAACCCGATTTCCCGCCTCTGCGAGGGCGAGCGAAAGGTTGATGGCGGTCTCGGATTTACCCTCCGTTGCCACCGAAGATGTGAGCACAAGAACGCGGGGAGGGTTGTCTACATTAAGAAACTGCAAGTTGGTTCGCAGTCGACGGAAGCTCTCAGCCGCCGGCGAATGTCCCTCCCGGAAGGGCACGAGGTGCTCGGCCCCCTTCTCCTTGTCCTCGTTTTTTCGGAACGGAATCGACCCCACAACGGGCTTGCCCGCGATTTCTTCCAACTGCTCCTTCGACTTCACCCGACGATCGAAAGTGTTGATTAGTAGTGCGATTCCGATTCCAGCCAGCACGCCTAGGAGGAGCCCGATCGCCGTATTCTGCTCGGTCATCGGAGCAACTGGTTCGATCGGAAGGGCAGGTGGGCTGACTACTGTTAGCTTGGCTAGGGCTGGGCCTCCACCATCCGGGATCTCGAGCTGGTTTATAGCTTCCGGGAGGACCTCGCCGTAGCCCTCCGCGATCCGGAGAGCGCGGTCTGGCACCGTATCGGTCACGGAGACGGACAGGAGGACCGTGTTGGCATCCGCGGTAGCGTTGGCAGCACTCGCTATTTCACCGGCAGTCAGGTCGACTCCAGAAGTGTCAACAACCTTCTGCGCAATATCCGAGCTCTTGACCAACTCCGCGTAGGACCTCACCCGCTGCTGCGCACCCAAAGAACCCTGATACGCCGCTGCGGCCGTGTCGCCAGCCGACACGGTGACATAGAACTGGACCCTTGACTGGTAACTGGGGGTGGTGAGCAGGCTGATTCCCAGCGCCAATAACCCTCCGACGAGCGTCGCAGCCACGATGACGATCCAGCGGGCACGAAGTACGGACAACAGGTCCCGCAGATCCACTCCAGGGTCCTTTCCTCGAGGCAGTCACAGACGTGACCCAGTTCACCTGACGAGACTCGGGTCAACCGCTGACACTACTTTGCTGAGCGGTCCTCAGCATCCTTCGTTCACGCGATAAACATTGCCTCATCAAGGGTTCGCCCCTCGGGAGACCCATCGGCCCTAGGGCGACTTCCAGGCCAACTCCGTAGTCTCGTTCCTGTGAGACGCCGATCCCGCCGCCGCAGAGCAACGATTGTTGCCACGACACTCTTTGTGCTGGTAGCAGCGGTTGCGGGCCTGTCAGCCGGCAGCGCAGTCCTTCACCCGCGCTCCGATTCGCCCGAACGCGCGGACGCAATCGTGGTGGTAGCGGGGGCTAACGACGACAGGTACGTCTACGCCCGTCACCTCGCCGAGGAGGGCGTGGCGGACCGCATCCTCGTCTCCCGGCCATCCGGTTCGACCGGGGCCTACGCAGACGTCCTCGACGCCTACTGCGCCTCCACTCCGGTCCTCGCGAGAGACGGCCGCAGCATCGAGATCGAGTGCTTCGCGCCCGACGTTGACACCACCGAGGGCGAGACCACCGCGGCCACTCGAATCGCCCGCGAACGGGGGTGGGACTCACTCCTCGTGGTGACCTACTGGGGTCACGTGTCGCGAGTCAGGATCTACTTTGAGCAGTGCTTTGACGGTGCCGTGCATGTGACCGACACGCCCCGACCGCTCTCGAAGTCGCGGAAAGACGCCCTCTTGCACGAGACCGGGGGGTATGTGAAAGCACTTCTCAGGCCCGCCTGCTGATCGTGGTAGAGCCATGAGAGCGCCCTGATAAAAGGCGAATCGCCAGCGGCCGTGGAGGGGGGTCCAACGGCCGCCGGCGACTCTGTCGCACGACGCACGTCCGCGACCGGGGGTGGTCAGCGTAAACCGCGCATCGAGGCGGAGTCGGCGACAACTTGAGGGGGTGTCAGTTTCGCCACCGACTGACCCCACTATAGGAACCCCCCGCCTACTTCACAACCGTCAGCTATCCGGCGGGGCCCCCGGGGGCGTCAGGCGGATTTCTTGGCAGGCGACTTCTTGGTTGCCGTCTTCTTGGCGGTGCTCTTCTTGGCCTGCGACTTCTTAGCCACAGCCTTCTTCGCGGGTGCCTTCTTGGCAGCGCTCTTCTTTGCGGGCTTCTTCTTTGAGCCGGAGTCCTCGTCGTCGTCGGACTCGTCGTCCGCTTCGCCGCCGCGGTCCTTCACACTCGCACGCAGGGCGGCAAGCAGGTCGGCCACCTCGTCGTCGCCGTCGTCGTCGCTGGCCTCTTCACGCTCCTCGACCGTGAACGCCTCTCCCCCGGCGGCCTTGGCCTCGATGAGCTCCTTGAGCTGGAGCTGGTAGTCGTCCTCGTACTTCTCGGGCTCGAAGTCCGCGGCCATGGTCTCGATCAGCGAGGCCGCCATCTTGACCTCCTGCGGCCGGACCTTGGCCTCCTTGTCCAGGCCCTCCAGGATCGCCGGGCGGATCTCATCCGGCCACAGCAACGTCTGCAGCATCAGGATGTCCTTGTACACCCGCATCGCACACAACCGAGTGCGGTTACGCAGCGTGAACGTGCAGATCGCCAGCCGGTCCGTGGACTCCAGCGCCTCGCGCATCAACACGTACGCCCGGTTGGAGCGCGACGCCGGCTCCAGGAAGTAGGCGTTGTCAAAGGCCACCGGATCCACCTGGTCGGCCGGGACGAACTCCGTCACCTCGATCTCGTGAGACTGCTCCACCGGCAGGCTCGCCAGCTCCTCCTTGGTGAGGATCACCATCTCGCCGTCCTCGGACTCGTACGCCTTGGCGATGTCCGAGAACTCGACCTCCTCGCCGTTGTCGTCCCGCACCTTCTTGTAGCGGATCCGCACGCCGTCCTTTTTGTCGACCTGCCGCGCGTGCAGATCGTGGTCCTCGGTTGCCGAATACACCTTGACCGGCACGTTCACCAGACCAAAGGAGACCTCGCCCTTCCAGATGGATCGCATGGAGAAAGTATGCGCCACCACCGGGCGAGGCGCCGCCGGTCGGGGAGCAGCCCGACTGAGTGCGCCAGGGCAACACGCCGTCGTGCCTGGAGTGCGGGGCGGCCCACCAATTGATGCGCAAAGCCTTACATTTCTTATGAACGGCGTTAAGATCAGGCAACACCGCTGATCCCTCACGGGCACTCCGGCCCCTCCTCGGTGTGATGCTCACCCAGGGAGACCCCCATGCACCCCTCACCGCCCACCGCTGCCAGAGCAACCCGCCGCGGCCTCGCGCTCCTCTCTGCAGTGCTGCTGAGTGCAACCGCACTCACTCAGCTCTCACCAGCGCGCGCTGCCGCAGCGCCCGCCACCATCGACGGTTTGACGTACGTCGCGACCCCGGGCAACCCCACTGCCGGAGCTACCGTCACGTCCTGCGGGACCGCCGGCCCCACGGTCAGCGTGCCGGACACCGTCACCATCGAGGGCGTCGACTACGCCGTCACAGCTATCGGCGACTATGCGTGCGACAACCGGCACCTCACCTCTGTGACTCTGCCCAGCACCCTCGCCTCGATCGGGTACGCGGCGTTCTACGGCAACCAATTGGGATCGCTCACCCTGCCGGACACTCTCACCACCGTCGGCGGGCACGCGTTCGCCCAGAACCACTTGACGTCGTTGACCATGTCTTACAGTCTCACCACCATCGGCTACCACGCGTTCGCCGAGAACCGGCTCAAGTCGGTCGCCCTCCCCGAGAGCCTCACCTCCGTGGGAGCCGGTGCATTCCATATCAACCATTTGGAATCGATAACACTTCACGATGGTCTTACGGCCATCGGCGCTAACGCGTTCAGTGCGAATCGCCTGACATCGGTCGCCTTACCCGAGTCTCTCGGCACCATCGGCAACTGGGCTTTCGAAGCGAACCGGTTGACGTCAGTCCTGCTGCCCGACAGCCTCACTTCCATCGGTGAAGGTGCGTTCGGCTTCAATCCCGAACTGACGCAGGTCCGGTTCACCGGACCGGCACCGGCCACGATCACCGGAGCCGACCAGCAATACCCCTCTTTGGGGACCGCCGCGGGACTCACCGTGGCGTTCCACGCCCGATATCAGGGGCAGACGCCTCAACAGGGCTTCACCACCCCCGAGTGGCACGGCTACACCGCGATGCCCGCCTACACGCTGACCTTTGACACCGGTGTCAGCGGGTCGATTGTCGAACCCGAGATCGTCTGGCCGGGTGCCCCCCTGACCATGCCGGCCGATCCGGTTCGCCCGTCGCACGTCTTCACCGGGTGGTTCACGCAGCTCTACCCGAAGCGACCCTTCGATCCCCAGGCGCCCCTCACCTCGGACCTCACCCTGCGAGCCGGCTGGAAGTACTCCCAGGACTCGACCCGACCCCCACTCGTGAGCTCGACCTCTCTGAACCTGGGCAGCCTCGGCGCCCTGGAGGCCGTCCCCGGAGACTGACCTCCCCCGGGCCTCCACTCCCGGGTGACCGACGGCACGCGTCCAGGCGCACCTGGAATGCTGTTCCCCATGCCCGCCGACCTCGGTCCCCTCCTCCTGATTGTCGCGGCGGCGTCCGTCATCCTGGGTACGGTCCTGCAGCGGGTCAGCGGGATGGGGGTCGGGCTGGTGGTGGCACCCACCCTCACCCTGCTCCTGGGGCCCGTCGCCGGAGTGCTGCTGACCAACCTCACCACCACCGTCTCCGCCGTGCTCATCGGGATCACGCTCCGCCGCAACATCGACTGGCGCCGGTACCGCCACCTCGCGCCCCTGATCGTCGTAGGGTCCGTGCCCGGCGCGCTCCTGGTGGGCGCCGCCGACCGCAGCTGGCTCGAGGTGATCATCGGGGCCGCCCTGATAGGCACGCTGCTCATGACGGCCCTCGTGCGCATCCCGCCCGTCAGCGGCGCAGTGCCGGCCGCGGTGGCCGGGACGGCCGGAGGGTTCCTCAACACCGCCGTGGGCGTGGCCGCGCCCGCGATGCTGGTCTACGCGCAGGCCACCAACTGGGGCCAGAGGTCCTTTGCCGCGACCCTGCAACCGATCTTCTTCACCATGGGTTTGACCTCGGTCATCACCAAGGTCGGCCTGGGCGCAGCGCCGATCTCCGGACTGCCGCCGCTGCCGGTGATCGGGCTGGTCGTGGCGATGGTGCCGGTCGGCCTCCTCCTCGGCGGACTCGTGGCGAAGCGGGTCACCGCGACGGCGGGACGCAGGGTCGCCGTGGTGGTGGTGACGGCCGGCGCCCTCGCGCTCCTCGTGCGAGGCGTCGGGAGCGTGGCCGGGGTGATCTGAGTCGCAGTGGGCCGGACCGCGGTGGGAACGCAGAAAGACCCCGGGCCGCGGGTGCGGTCCGGGGTCTTGGGTCCGAGGTCTGCCCGGCCTTTCAGCTGGTCAGGAGAGACCGACTTGTCAGGAGATGCCGCCGAGGAGGTCGGTGGGCAGCATTCCGGTCAGCGAGTCGGCGCCGCTGCCGTTGCCACTGCTGGCCCCCTGGAGCAGCGAGCCGAGGCCGAGCGATCCCAGAATGGGGGCCGCGAGCGATCCGATAGCGAGGGAGCCGAGCGAGCCGAGTGCATCTGAACCCATGGTGGACGTCCTTCCGGGCGGGTGCGTGTGGTGAGGTGGCGCCGTTGGCGCCTGCCCGGCCGATGGTAGCAGCGGTGTGGCGCACACAACACCGGTGAACGAGGGGCGCGATAGGTCCGGACTGCGCCGTTCGAGGTCGACGCCGGTTTCCGATATGACGGCTCCACAATGGTCTTCCGTCGTCCAGAATCGTCTCGTGAGAGAAATCGATCTTCCCCGCCCCGACACGATGGCCCCACGGTGGTCCGCACTGGCCGCGGTGCTCGCCGCGTACGGGCCGCGCTGGGCGGAGTCCGCCTACTCGGACGGCTCGACCTGGCACTACGACGACGGCGGTGGCAACTGGGCCGACATCCGCTTTATCGGTGACGGGCGGGCAGTGCTTCTCGGCCACGACCACGAGTACTCCGAGACGTACTTTCGATCCGCCGCGGAGTACTTCGGGGAGCCCGAGACCGACCTCCTGGCCGGCTGCCCCCCGTGGTGGGCGGAGGCGATCGGTGACTACCTCGAGCGCATCGATACCCACGGCATGTGGATCGGATTCATCTACGGATACGACTGCGGCACGTGGACGCGCGCCGACTACAGCGCCGACGACGGCTTCACCTCCCTGAACCTGCCGCTCCTCGACGACCGACTCGTACTCAGGCAGATCTTCGACCAACTCACGATGTCCGTCGGGGGCCGCCCGGCCGCGGCAGACCCCGACCCGCGGGACCTCGACCGGATGCTCGCAGAATGCCCCGACCTCAGCGCCGACACGGCGCAGGCGCTCCTGGGCGGGCGAGGTCTGGACGTCGACGCGGCCCTCCGCGCCGCCCAGCAGTTCCGGCGGAGGGGCTGAGCGCTCTGGCCCGATCTGCTGGCGGCGGTCCGCCGGGGTGCTCTGGTGGTGGTGACCGCTGGCGCGCTGATGCTGCCGGGGCGGGGCTCGGGGGCTTGGCCGCGGCGGTCTGAACGGGTGCGCGGTTACCATGCGGACACGTAGTCACTCGTGTCAACAATCAAGCGGAACCGCCCCGTTTTTCGCCGGTTCTGCGGGAAAGAGAAACAATGAGCGTCTCAGCTGGCCCCGTCCGCGCCGTCGGAGTGACGACCTACGGGGGCCCGGACGCTCTGCAGGTCGTTGACGTCCCGGCCCAGGAGCTCGGGCCGAGCGAGGTTCGCGTGCGAGTCACGGCCGCAACAATCAACCCCACCGACACCTACACGCGCAACGGTTCTCGGTCGAAGACCGGAACTCCGCGCGGAGCCGCAGACGTCCCGGGCATGGACATCGCGGGAACACTGGTCGAGATCGGTGAGGAGGCGACGACCTCCCTGTCGGTCGGCGACCGGGTGATGGGGATCGTGGTACCCCGCGACGAGCACGGTGCGTATCGCGAGGACATCGTCCTGCCTGCGCAGTCGATCGCCGCCGTACCCCGCGGTTCCGACGACGTCGCCGCGTCGACGCTTCCGATGAACGGCCTCACCGCTCGGCGCGCTCTCGACCTCCTCGACCTGCAGCCCGGACAGACTCTTGCGGTCACCGGGGCCGCCGGATCGACCGGTGGCTACGTCGTGCAGTTGGCCAAGCAGGCCGGCCTCACAGTTGTTGCCGATGCGTCCGAGGCGGACGAAGAGCTTGTCCGGTCGCTCGGCGCCGACAGAATAGTCAGGCGAGGAGACGGCGTCGCCGACCGCATTCTCGAGCTCTACCCCGACGGGGTCGACGGACTCTTCGACGGAGCCGTGCAGGACGCCGCCGTACTCCCCGCGGTCAAGACCGGTGGAGGCGTCGCGACGGTGCGGTGGTACCAGGGCGACGGCAGCCGGGACCTGAAGGTCCATGCCGTGAGCGTGGCGGACATGGCCGAGGAGCAGGGCAAGCTCGACGAGCTGCGGCAGCTGGCGGAAGACGGCGTGGTCACCCTCCGTGTGGCGGACAGCTATTCGCCCGCAGACGCGGGGCGGGCCCACGAGCGGCTCGAAGCCGGCGGAACGCGCGGACGGCTGGTCATCGACTTCACGAGGTGAGGCACGGGCACGTCGCCTCGCGGATCGGTGATGTGCACCGCGCCGCGCCACAAAGCCGCCGTCGAGCAGGTTCGGGCCGTTCTATACGCCCACGCACGCGGCGACACCTCGGCCGCTGGTGAGCTCCTCGAGGCGCTGGAGCTGACCGTCGATGCCTCTCCCCTGCCGATCTCCGACGCCCTGACCGTGGCCTCCCGCTTCGCCCAGCTCGCCCAGTCGGTGGCGCCGGAGCTGCCCGCCGCCGTCATCGCCAAGGTCGGCGACAGCGCACGGCTTCCCGACGCCCCGGACGGCATGGCCGGGCTGTGCGATGCGGTCCTGCTCGACTGCGACGCCGCCTCCGGCATTCGCACCGTGATCGGCGAGCACGGGCTGGCGTCCGCCCTCTACGCGGCCGCGGCCATGACCAGCGCGGTGTTCAGCTTGTGGTCGAGACAATCGGGGCGGTCGATGGACGACCTCATCAATAGCCACGCCTGACCGGCGACGTCGATGCAGCTGTTACGTAGGGGCTGACCGCGCTCCGCGTTCCACGTCCGTGCGCGGAGCGGGTTTCCGCGACGGCGGGGCGACGTGTTGCCGTCGTCGTCACTCTGGGGGCCCTCACCCTCCTGGGGCGAGGGATCGGGGGTTGGCCGGGGCGCTCTGAACGGTCAGGCGGTTGCCCTGCGAACAGCAGTCGCTCGTGTCGCTTCAGGCCGCGCTAGAAGATCCGTAGCCCGAAGCTCCCAGCGACTTTCTGGAGAGCGGTATTACTCAACTCCAGCCCCTCGCGTCTGCGTACCTGCAGCTCCGTGCCGTCGAATACTGCCCAGCACTCGTGGTTGCCGAGGCGCGAGACGTAGCGAATCCCCGAGTACTGTGGCGCGCCACTCGAGTCGGTGGTTGCGTAGATCCAGGTGGAAACCGCTCTCGTCACGGCCCTGTTACGTCCGCGCAGCGCAGCGACATCGAGAACGCTCACGCCCAGCGCGTCGAGCTGGGGTGCCATCGCCGAGGTGAGGAACTCGTGGGTGTCAGGGTCCTCGACATCGACGAATGGCAGCGGATCGATCGTTGCCGCTTCGATCATCAATCGCCGCGCCCGCCAGTCCTGCGGCACGCCCCCGCCGGCCACATCGAAGCGGTTGCCCGAGCGGGTGAGCGCGGCGTCCGCAGCGTTGATCCGAGAATGGTCGAGTTCGCGCCCACGCCGGACCACTCGGTACAAGCTAGCCGGCGGATGAACCACAGCCGGCCCAGAGAGATGGGAAGTCGCCATCAACCTCAACCACCGGCCACGAACGCCCGGGCCGCGGCCATGACCTCGCGGTGCTGACCGTCTGCGAGCGCCTCCGCCGGTGAGACGTCGTCGAGTTGCGGGTTCATACCCATGAACCACGCGCGCACCGTTTGCGGCGCATCGACAGTCTGGATCAGCTGGAAGACCTGGAATGCGACTCGTAGATTCGCCTCTCCTGATGCGCGAGCTGCAGCCCCCTCAGCCCAGCGACTGACGGTACGCCGGTCCACCCCGGCGATGTGCGCTGTTAGCGCTGAGCCAAGGTGATCGATCAGGAAGCGGGCGATGTCCTGCATCGACCCTGTCACGGCGCTGCGGTGCGCCGCGCTCGACCGAGCTCCTGCATTGGTGTCCGTGGCCATTTCCGTAGCTCCCCACTAAGATGACGCGCTTCTCTTATCCCTCCAATGTCCCATAAATGCCCGCCTTGTGTCAGGGCGCCGAGAGCACTCGCTGTCACTCGGCCATGAGTCGTTCGCGGCCCTCGCGCCCCACCCGCGCCGAGAAGTCAGCCGGTAGAGGGCGGGCTCGTCGTCGTCACATAGACCCAACAACCCACACCGACGTGCCAGGCGGCGCTATCGCCCCGATCAGCGGGGTCTTCGTCGCCGACCGCATCCTCGAGCGCTACCCCGACGGGGTCGACGGCCTATTCGATGGAGCCGTGCAGGACGCCGCCGCACTCCCCGCGGTCAAGACCGGCGGGGGCGTGGCGACGGTGCGGTGGTACCAGGGCGACGGCAGCCGCGACCTGAAGGTTCATGCCGTGAGCGTGGCTGTCATGGCTGAGGAGCAGGCCAAGCTCGACGAACTGCGGCAGTTAGCGGAAGACGGCGTGGTGACACGCCGCGTTGCGGACAGCTACGCACCCGATGACGCGGGGCGGGCGCATGAGCGGCTCGAATCCGGTGGGACGCGGGGGCGGTTGGTCATCGACTTCACGCGGTGAGGCACGGGCCAGTCACGGGTCGCCTAGAGCCTTACCTTCTCTACTGGGGAGCAGGCGACGTGCGCAACGAGGCCGCAGGAGCAGGCCACGTAGCGACTATTCGAGGTGTCCGCGACTCCGGACATGCGTAAGGCCAGGGTCCCGGTCTGCCCCAGGTGCACCTGGCCTTGCGACTCGCCCGACACCCACGGTGCCGCGCTCACACCTCACGATACTCCACCGCATTCCAGGAACAACGCCAACTCGATGGCCGGCTGGCCCGGCGGCCGATGAGTGGCCCCGACTTCGATCGGCCTGAACAGGCGGCGACCAATGCACCATCTCCAACCCGATCCGACCGGATTGAGCGCAGTCGCGAGGCGCCGCTTCTAGACGGCGCAGTTAGGTAACCGCGCGAATACCGCAGCCGGTCGCCAGTGTCCGACTCGAGTGCCAGAGTGGACCCATGGCGAGCAAGGGCACAAAAGAGTCGGTCGAGGTCGATGGGCGGACCGTGCGGTTCACCCACCCCGACAAGTTGCTCTACGACGCGACCGGCACCACCAAGGCCGACGTGCTGGAGTACTACCTCGCCGTGGCGCCGCACCTGATGACGTACGCCGGCCAGCGTCCCGTGACGCGCAAGCGCTGGCCCGACGGCACCGAGGACAAGTCCTTCTTCGAGAAGAACCTGCCCTCCCACGCGCCCGACTGGGTGTCGCGAGTGGCGATCGAGCACTCCTCGCGCACCGTCACCTACCCGGTGCTCGACTCCCCCGCCACGCTGGCCTGGTTCGCCCAGCAGGCCGCGCTCGAGCTGCACGTGCCGCAGTGGACACTGTCCGACGGCGAGCCGGGGCGGACGCGACGCATCGTCATTGACTTGGACCCTGGCCAGGACGTCGACCTGGATACGACGGCGAAGGTCGCCCTGCGCGTCCGAGATCTCCTCACCGAGGCGGGCCTGGACTCCTACGCCGTGACCAGCGGCTCCAAGGGCATCCATCTCTACGCCCGACTGGACAAGGCCGTCTCCTCCAAGGGCGCCTCCGCCGTGGCCAAGCAGATCGCGCAGTCCCTGGCCAAGCAGACGCCGGACCTGGTCACCGCCACCATGAAGCGCTCGATCCGCGACGGCAAAGTGTTCGTGGACTGGAGCCAGAACAGCGGCGCCAAGACCACCGTGGCGCCCTACTCGCTGCGCGGTCGCGCCGAGCCGTGGGTCGCGGCCCCGCGGTCGTGGGAGGAACTCGGCGACGGTGGGCTCACGCACCTGCACTGGGACGAGATGCTCAAGCGGCTGGAGTCCGAGGGCGACCTGCTCGAAGGCCTGGAGGGGCCGGCGAAGAAGGGCGGCGCGTCCACGAAGGGTGCCGCCACGACGTCGTCGGCATCGCGGCAGAAGAAGTCGGGAGGCAGCAAGAAGAGCTCGTCGTCGTCATCGGATGACGGGGACCCCGAGCGCGGCGGTTCCGATTCCGCCAACACCGATTCCCGCGGCTCTGAGTCCGGCAGCGACGACTCCACCCGCGCGGCGGCCGAGGAGGGCTGCGACGCCGGACCGACCGACGCCGATGCGGTGGTGACCAGCCTCGAGGACTACCGCCGCAAGCGCGACCGCCGCAAGACCCCGGAGCCGTTCGACGGCGAGGTCGACACCGACCGCTCCGACGGCGACGGCCCGATCTTCGTGATACAGGAGCACCACGCCCGCCGTCTGCACTTCGACCTGCGGCTGGAGCATCACGGCGTGCTGGCCTCGTGGGCGGTGCCCAAGAACCTGCCGACCGAGCCCAAGGACCGGCGGCTGGCCGTCAACACCGAGGACCACCCGCTGGGTTACGAGACGTTCGAGGGCACCATTCCCAAGGGCGAATACGGCGCCGGGACCATGACCGTCTGGGACCGCGGCACCTACGAGTGCGAGAAGTGGCGCGAGGACGAGATCATCGTGCGGCTCAACGGTGAGAAGGTCTCCGGCCGGTACGTCCTGGTGCGCACGAGCGCCGAGAAGAACCAGTGGATCGTGCAGTACATGAAGGACCAGTCGCCGGACTCCTTCTACGGTGGCCGCGATAACCCGAAGTCGTCATATCCTTCGGACGATGATCGCTCCGGCGGGTCAGGCAAGGCGCCTTCCCGCGGCTCGGACAAGTCGCCTTCCCGTGGCTCGAACAAGTCGACTGGCCGCAGCCCGGACGATGAGCCGACCCGCGACTCGGACATGTCCGGCCGCCCCGATGCTCCCCCGCTGCCGATGATCCCCACGGCCGGCTCGGTCACGGACCTGCCCGAGGACAAGTGGGCCTTTGAGGGCAAGTGGGACGGTTACCGCGTGACCGTGGCGACCGATGGCCGACAGAGCCGGTTGATGAGCCGCAACGGCAACTCGATGGACTGGCTGGCCGACGGGTTCCCCGGGCTGGCGCAGGCGATCGGGAAGCCGGCGGTGCTCGACGGCGAACTGGTGGTGCCGGGCCCGGACGGCGTACCCGAGTTCTCCGCACTTGCCAAGCAGGCCGCCGCGGAAGGGAACGCCTCGTCGATCGGCCCGGTGCACCTGTTCGTCTTTGACGTGCTGGGTCTCGACGGCGCGGACCTGCGCCGCGAGCGGTGGGATCGGCGTCGCGAGGTGTTGGACCTGCTGACTCCGGCCCTGGAAGAGGTCGAGCGGGTGCACGTGCCGGGGGTTCTCGACGGCCCCGGCGACCGCGCACTGGACGAGGCCGAGGAGTTCGGCTGGGAGGGCATCGTGGCCAAGCGCCGGGACTCGCACTACCAGTCGGGCCGGCGGGCCAAGACCTGGCTCAAGGAGAAGCTGCTCACCACCACAGAGGCCGTGATTGGCGGCTGGCGACCGGGGAAGGGCGGGCGATCCGGCTCACTGGGCTCACTGCTGCTCGGGCTGCCCGCCCAGACCGGGCTGACCTACATCGGCCGCGTGGGCACCGGCTTCAGCGACCGTCAGGGCAAGACTCTGCTCGAGGAGCTCGAGCCGCTGCGCCGCCGCTCGAGTCCGTTCCTCGAGGACCTGCCCAGTGATGCCCGCCGAGACGCCGTCTGGGTGCTGCCCAAGCTCGTGGTGGAAGTTCGACACCAGGGATTCACCGAGGAGGGGGTGCTGCGGCAATCGACGTGGCGGGACATCCGTCGCGACAAGCTGCCGGGGGATCTGTAGCTCAGCTGGTCGCAGCTCTTGCCCGGGTCCTCGCCCGAGTCGCACCTGCGACGCGCAGCCCCTCGCTCAAGTCGCTCACCGCGCGGGTGCCCTCGCGCCAACCACTCATCGTGCGGATGCCCTCTCGCGCTCCCCTCGTATCGGTCGCCGCTACCGAGCTCTTGGTCGTGGCTACCGCGCCAAGTGGGACGTTTCGCCGCGCTGAGCACGACCAAAATGCGGGGGCTACCCGGCTCAGCTGGCGGTGACTACGCGGGGGCTACCCGCGTCCCGAACCGAGCATTACTGAACCGCAACAGCAGCACCGAGCCGCGAGAGCAGCGCACAACCGCGACCCCCGCCAATATTCGGCCCGCGCGCAGCGCGACTACTGCCGACCCTGCGGGAAGAATCGTCCGAACCCGCGCTTCCCGGCGGCGTCGTACTGGTGAACCAGGTGCCTGAGCCGCAGGTTCAGCTCATCCATCCGGGCGGTCCGTCTCACGAGCTCGTCGATCGGATCAGACCCCGGCCGGGCATAGTTGAGCAGCGCGTCGGCATCCTCGAGCACGTCCAGGAATTCCGGGTCCCGCGCTGCCCTCTCCTCGATCTTGGGGAACCTCTCGACCAGCGCGGTCCCCACCGCCCGGCTCTCGCGCAGGTCGTACCAGGCCTCCACCGTCAGCGACAGTGCCCTGTGGGCTGAGTCGTGTGCGGCCTCCGCGGACGCGAGTGACTTCGTCGCCGTCACCTGCAGCGGATCCACCCCGGCCAGGAGTCTGCGGCGATGGGCGAGCTCGTCGATCGCCGACCGCACCAGCCACGTGGTGTACCAGAACCAGCCCGCGATCACCGCCAGGAACAGCAGGCCTACGACCACGGGGACGAGGAGCCTCAGCACGGCGTCCCCCACCCGGTGGCGCGACCCCCGAGCGCCCTCATGACCCCACCACCAGCGCGAGCACGATCCCCAGCGGGACCGCCAGCGCCACCCCGGCGCCGACGAGCTTGGCCGTGGCCGACCACAGCAGCCGGGACGCCTCGGTCTGCGCGCCCTGCTCGTCGATCACGCAGGCCTCTCTCGCCGCCACCTCCACCCGGGTGGCCGTCGCCTCCGGCCAACCTCGCGGCACCCGGCGCAGCGGATTACGGCCGAGCCCGTCGGCGGTCAGCGCCGCACGGTGGCCGGACCACTCGCGCAGCCCCGCGTCCAGTCGGGTGCGGGCCTGCTTGGCGGCAGCGTTCTGCTGCCGGTCAACGGAACCGGAGTACATCTCCATCGACGCCATCGGGAACGGCCACCTCCCCCTGCGCTGTCGCGGGCCGGAACGGACCCCATTGTCCCACCAGGAGGGGCAGGCGCCGTGTCATTCCGGACACACCCGCAGATCAGTCGGCGACGTACGGGTTGGTCGCAGTGTGATGGCGGACCCGGGCGGGCACCACGAAGAGCATGACCGCCACGAGAACCGCCATCGCCGCCCCGGCCGCGAAGCCCGGCAGCGTCCCGAGCACCAGCGAGAACACCAGCGCGGCCAGCCCCACCAACGCGATCGAGAGCATGGCCAGGCCCACGCGGGCCAGCGTCGCGGACAGTCGCAGCACCCGGTCCTTGCGGTGGGAGCGGAACACCGCGCGGTGGATCATCACCGGGGCCAGCAGGACGACCGTCGAGGCGAGGGCGAGCGACAGGACCACCAGGTAGAGGGCGCGACCGCCGCCCCCGATGTCCGCGAACCGGTCCTGGAACGGCACCACCAGCAGGAAGCCGGTGAGGACCTGGCCGCCGGTCTGGACGATGCGCAGCTCCTGGAGCAGCTCGATCCAGTTGCGGTCGATCCGCTGAGCCTCGGTCTCGTCGCGCTCCACGGCCAGGTCCTCGCGGGGTTCCCCGGTGCCCTCGACGTCCATGTCGCTCCCTTCGCCGCGTGCCTCCATCGTCGTCCGCCCGGCTCGGCGACGGAAGCGCTCCCAGCACATCCGCGGAGCGACCACACGACGTGGCGGCGGCGCTCAGGCCGCGGCCGCCAGCCTCTTCTCGTCGATCGTGCGGTCGAAGACCAGGGCGTAGAGCAGACCGGCGCCCACCGCGGTGTACGGCCAGAGAAGATAGAAGATCACTCCCATCGACATCGGCAGGCCCCAGAGCACGGCGTCCCCGGATGCGGTGAGGATCGACCACAACACCAGCACGCCCAGCCCCGCGCAGTAGGCGACGATCGCGATGGTCGACACCCTCTCCCACGAGCCGTCGGAGTGCAGGGAGCCGAGGAGCATCATGATCACGGCGAAGAGCGGCACGGCGATGAACACCATCTGCCACGTGTCGGTGAACATCCCGAGCAGCGCGAAGGCGGCCACTGCCACGAACGCGTGGATCAGGATGCCCGCGCGCTTGTGATCAGGCTCCGGAGCGTCCGCGGGGTCCAGTGCACTGTCGAGACCGCCGTCGAGTGCGCGGCCGCGTGCGGTGGGATCCGAGGCGGGATCAGTGGCGTGATCAGACATGGTCGTTCCTTTCGGTGGAGGCGGTCGAGGTGGACCTGGCGGTCGAGGTGGACGCTGCGGTCGTCGACGCTGCGGTCGGGGCGGCAGCCCCGCCACTCACCCGCGGGTCGGTCACCGCGCTGCGTCCGCCGTACAGGAACTCCAGGGTGGCGTCGGGGTGACGGTTGGTGGTCATCATCGACACCACGTAGAACAGCACGATCGACACGAGCAGCGAGATGCCGCCGACCTGCATGAACGCCGGGACGGAGATGATGTCCCGCGCGGCCAGGGAGGTGATGATCATGTTGCCGAGGATCGCGAACGCCACCGTGACGGTCGCGGCGGTGGCCGTCGCGCGATGCCAGTAGATGGACATGACCACCGGGCCGACGATCGCTGCGGCGAAGGCGGCCCAGCCCAGCGCGCCGAGCAGGAACACCACCTGCGAGAGGAACAGGGTGAGCAGGACCGACAGCACCACCAGGGTCAGGCTCGCGATCCGGCTCCACAGCAGCTCGCGGACCACCTTGATGCCGAACGCCCCGGGGAGGTCGCGCATCATCGACGAGGCGCCGATGGTGATGAAGCTCGAGGCCGAGGACATGATCGCGGCCAGCAGGCCGGTCAGCGCGATGCCGCCGACGATCGGGTTGGTCACCGAGTCGAGGAACCAGATGGCGGTGTCGTCGATGCTCTCGAGTTCCGGGGCGTCGCCGGTGAGGGTCATGGAGCGGGTGGACAGACCGATGCCCACGGAGAACAGGGTGGTGATGGCGTAGGCGATACCCGCCACGGCGGCACCCCACTTGAGCTGCGTCATGTCGCGGAGCATGAGGAACTTGGTGAGCAGCTGCGGCTGGCCCACGGCGCCCACGAAGATCAACAGACCAAAGGCGAAGATGTAGGTGGGCGCCTGGACGCCGTCGATCGAGAGCATCTCCGCGCTCCCGGCCGAGATGGTGTCGAGCATGGGGAGCCACCCGCCGGCCACCTGGACGGCGAAGAAGAACAGCCCCACGGACATGACCACCATGAGCACGCCCTGCACCAGGTCGGTCCACACGGCCGCGAGCATGCCGCCGGCCATCGTGTACGCGGCCACGACCATCGAGCCGATCCACACGCTGGTCGGGATCGAGGTGCCCAGCAGCAGCGAGATGATCACGCCGATCGAGGTGACCTGCGCCGTCATGTAGGCGACGGAGGCGATGAAGATCGCGACCGACATGGTGGCGTGTGAGGTCCGGTCCTGGAAGCGGACGCGGATGAGATCGGGTACCGAGTAGACGCTGTGCTTCTTGCCGATCCAGTTGAGTCGGCTCCCCAGGAGGAACCAGGCGGCGGCGAACCCGAACGGGGCGAACAGCCCCACGGCGATGAGCGCCTGCAGGCCCCAGGCGTAGGTCTGGCCGGTGCCGCCGACCATGCCCCAGCCGGACTGGATGGAGGAGAAGCTGGCGATGGCCATGACGAAGAAGCCCAGGGACTGCCCCGCGACGAGGAACTCCTTGGCCGACTTCATCTTGGTGTTGGCCCACGCGCCGATGGCAAACATGAGCACGAAATAGGCGAGCACGACGCCTATGACGACGGGATTGTTCATGAGGGTTCCTCAGGGGTCGGTCGGGCGTCGGATGTCGGTCGGGCGTGGTCGGCGCGCAACTTGGCGCGGCGGATCTTGCCGGTGTTGGTGGTGGGCAGCTCGTCGAGAAAGAGAACCTCCCGCGGATATTGGTAGAAGGCCAGGCGCTCCTTGACCAAGGCCTGGATCTCGCGGGCCAACTCGTCGGTGCCGCTGACCCCCTCGGCGGGGACGACGTAGGCGACGATCGCCTCTCCGCGCAGCTCGTCCGGCACGCCGATCACGGCCACCATCTCGACGGAGGGGTGGCGCAGGATCTGGTCCTCGATCTCGCCGGGGCCCACTCGGTAGCCGGCCGAGGAGATCAGGTCGTCGTTGCGGCCGGAGAACCAGAAGTGCCCGTCGTCGTCGACCCGCGCCAGGTCCCCGGTGTGCAGGACTCCCCCCAAGGTCTTCTCCGCCGTCTTATCGGGCGCGTTCCAGTAGCGCAAGAACGCATTGGGGCTGGGCAGGCGCACGCAGACCTCGCCGACCTCGCCCGTGGCGACCGGTCGCGACGTCTCGTCCAGCAGCACCAGCTCGAAACCGGGCGTCGGTCGGCCCATGGAGCCGGGCGGGGTCGCGAACTCGGCGTGGCAGGTGCCCACGATGAGGTTGAGCTCGGTCTGGCCGTAGATCTCGTTGACCTGCACGCCCAGCGCCTCGCGCGCCCACTCGGCCACGGCCTCGCCCAGCGCCTCGCCCCCGGAGAACGCGGCCCGCAGCCCGGTGTGCGAGTAGTCCACCTCGGAGGCGCGCATCATCTTGAGGATGGTCGGCGGCAGGAACGAGCAGGTCACGCCGTGCCGCCGCAGGATGTGCTCCACGGTCTCCGGGCTGGGCCGCCGGGCAGACGCCACCACGGGTACACCGCTGTAGAGGCTCGGCAGCAGCACGTCGAGCAGCCCGCCGGCCCACGCCCAGTCGGCCGGGGTCCAGAACACGTCGCCCGATTCGCCCGGCGCAGCGTTCCGGGGGAACCCGTCGAGCGCGCGGACCACTCCGGGCATGTGCCCCAGCACCACGCGGTGTCCGTGCAGGGCTCCCTTGGGCTGGCCGGTGGTTCCGGAGGTGTAGATGAGCAGGGCCGGGTCGTCGGGTCCGGTATCCGCGACGACGACGGCGAGGTCGGCCGAGTCCGTCACCGACAACGGCAGCACGGTGAGCGCACCCGCCTCGGTCGCCGGGGCCGTGCCAGCCGCGAGCATCGCCCCGGCAGCGGACGACGCCGTCTCGGGCACCGCATCGCCGCTGACCAGCACGGTGCGCAGCTCGGGCAACCAG
>NZ_JAALEB010000110.1:0-3039 GCF_014145165.1 Dietzia sp. Cai40
GGGGCGACCCCGACGTCCTTGATGAGGTTGATGAAGGTCGTGTTGGGCGACTGCGCGAGCGCGTCCGCGACGGACAGGGAACTCGGGTACGACCCGGCGTTCTCCACGCAGTACTGGGCGGGCGGGCACCCGCGCGCGCCGCCGGAGCCCAGGCCCGAGACCTGGACGCGGCGGGGGACGGCCAGACTGGTGTTGGTGCCCATGCCCTTCTCCATGGCCGCGGCCACCGTGAAGACCTTGAACACCGACCCCCCGCCGTCGCCGACCAGCGAGAACGGCTGCGGCTGGACGGTCTGGCTGTCGCCCAGTTCGAGGCCGTACTGGCGGCTCGAGGCGATCGCCACGACCTTGTGGGACTCCCGGCCGGGGCGCACGACGCTCATGACCTCGGCCACGCCCTGGCCCGTCGGATTGCCGTAGGTGTTGAGCGACCGCTGCACCGAGTCGTGGACGGTCGGGTCGAGGGTGGTGCGGATGGTGTACCCGCCCTCCTGGACCATCTCCCGGCTCAGGCCGTTCTGGTCCAGGTAGTCCAGCACGTAGTCGCAGAAGAACCCGCGGTCACCGGCGGTGATGCAGCCACGGGGAAGCGAGTTGGGGCGCTCCAACACACCGAGGGGTTCGGCCGCGTAGGCCGCGCCCTCGGCCGGCGTGATCGCGCCGGTCTGGACCATGGTGTCGATGACGGTGTCGCGGCGGTTCTTGGTGTCCTCGGGGTTGGTGTACGGGTTGAACATGCTGGTGGACTGGATCATCCCCGCGAGCATGGCGGACTGCGGCACGGAGAGGTCCGAGGCGTCGACGCCGAAGTAGGTCTGGGCCGCGGTCTGGACCCCGAACGACCCGTTGCCGAACGAGATCAGGTTGAGGTACTTGCTGAGGATGTCGTCCTTGCTCATCTCGCTGTCCAGCGTGAGCGCCATCCTGATCTCTTTGATCTTGCGCGCCGGGGTGGTCTCCACGGCCGCGCGGCGTTCCGCGTCGTTCTCCGCGGAGACGAGGAACTGGTAGTTCTTGACCAGCTGCTGGTCGATGGTCGAGGCGCCCTGCTGCACGTCCCCGGACGTGGCGTTGGTGAGCGCCGCGCGGATCGTGCCCCGCCAGTCCACACCGTTGTGGTCGGCGAACCGGCGGTCCTCGATCGCGATGATCGCCAGCTTCATGTTCTGCGAGATCTCCTCGCTCGGGACCACCACCCGCTGCTGGTCGTACAACCAGGCGATGGGCGTCCCCTCGGAGTCGGTGACCGTGGAGATCGACGGGAGATCGCCCTTGATCAGGTCCGCCGAGGTCCCGGACAGCGAGTCCGCCATCTTGTTGGAGGCCAGCCCCGCCGCCCCGGCGATCGGGAACAAGGACCCGGCCGCCACCACCCCGGCCGCGACACAGGCCGCGACCAGCTTTCCCAGCGAACTCATAGCCGACACGGGGCCAGAGTACGTGAACACCCCTGTCCCGCCACCCCGTGAGGCGTCCGCAGCACACGACTCTTTACTTCTGTTGTGTGACTACGGTAACAATATGAGGGAACGCGGGACGTTTCGAACCCGGATGATGTCGTGGTCCGACGGCACTCACGGCCGAGAGGCTCCCGTGGACACCGTGGGCCCGCCGCGCCGGGTGGGTCCAGAAGGCCGGAGGCGTGTACGGCAACCCGTCCGCGACTCCACACAGACAGGGGTACATCGATGACGGCCACCCTTCCCGGGACCTCCCGCACCGACGACGCCGGGGTCCGCCCCGGTTCAAGCAATCCCCTCGGGTCCGAGGAGACGATCATCGGGGAGGGGCGCCAGGAATGGGTCGCCCAGGCCCGGTGTAAGGACATCGACCCGGACGAGCTCTTCGTCCGCGGCGCCGCGCAGCGCAAGGCGGCCTCCATCTGTCGCCACTGCCCGGTCCTCCTGCAGTGCCGGGCCGACGCGTTGGACAACCGCGTCGAGTTCGGGGTCTGGGGCGGGATGACCGAGCGTCAGCGCCGCGCTCTGCTCAAGCAGCATCCCGAGGTACGGTCCTGGGCCGACTTCTTCGCCCAGCAGATCGAGCGGCACACCGTCATCTACTGACGTCACCTGATCGGCCCCGTACCCCGACACCGACGCGACCCGCGGCTCCCGCCGCGGGTCGCGTCGTATCACCGGGTCCGGTCACCCGGATGACCGTCCGGCCGCTCTGGTCACCCGCAGAGCTGGTCGCCGGGACAGCTGGTCACCCGCAGAGCTGGTCGCCGACCGAGCGCAGGGCCTCCAGGTTGGAGATCTCGAACGGCAACGACGGCACGCCCACGATCCGCACGTCCGGATGGGTGTCGGTGAACGACTCCAGCAGGCGGACCTCCTGCTTGGCCGTGCCGGCCCGGTCGGCGTGGATCCGCAGCACCGCCTCGGCCTCCGGGTTCCCCGCCAACCGGTCGGCCGCGGCACACGCCTGCTCGGCCGTGAGGTCGGTCAGTCGGGGGTGGGTGCGGTTGATCACGACCCCCGCGAGCGGCATCTCCTCCTCCGAGAGCCGCTCGGCGAAGAACGCGGCCTCGCGCAGGGCGGGACGTTCCGCGGACGAGACCACCAGGAACTCGGTGCCCTTGCGGCGCAGGATCGCCTGGGTGCGCGAGGCCCGGGTGGCGAATCCACCGAACGTGGAGTCCAGCGCCACGACCATCTCGGAGGCGTCCTTGAGCATGGACGAGCCGACGACGGCCGAGACCCCCCGCATCGCCGTGCTCATGGCGCCGGTCATCAACCGGCCGACCCCGCGACCGGGCGCCGCGAACACCCGCATGAGACGGCTGTCCATGAACGCGCCCAGTCGGCGCGGGGCGTCGAGGAAGTCGAGGGCGTTGCGGGAGGGAGGGGTGTCGACGACGACGAGGTCCCACGTCGAGTCGTCGAGCAACTGGCCCAGCTTCTCCATGGCCATGTACTCCTGCGTGCCGGCGAAGGAGGTGACCATGGTCTTGTAGAAGTGGTTGTCCAGGATGGACTGCGCCTTCTCGGGCGTGGTGTTGGCGGTGACCAGCTCGTCGAACGTGCGACGCATGTC
>NZ_JAALEB010000111.1:0-5939 GCF_014145165.1 Dietzia sp. Cai40
CGGTCGACCGCGCCCGGGTGGCCGTCCTCCGACTCCGACCGTCCTCCGACTCCGACCGGGCCCGGCGCGGGTTAGGGTTACCGGCGTGAGCGACCGGCCAGCGACCCCTCCCCGGCACCGGCACCGGGTCGAGCGCCCCCGACACGGGTCCCGCCTCGTTCCGTCCGGCGGCGCCGGCCGGATCACGGTGGTCGGACTGATCCTGGGCGCGGTCGCGACGATGATCGGGGTGGCGCTGCTCTGGCCGACCTTCCAGGACCCCGAGCTGGACCCGTACTTCGCCCAGTCGTCCGGGTCCTCGGTGGTGACCGAGCGGGGCGAGGTCGTGTCCACCGAGGTGGCACCCTGCGGCTCCCCGGACAACGGTCGGGTGCTGCCCGGTCCACCGCTCGAGCCCCGGTTCCCCGGCCCGGAGTGTCCGCGCTCGATCGTCCGACTCGACACCGGCCCGGACGCCGGCCGACAGGTCCTGCTGGAGATACCACCCGGGCCCGGATCCCCGGACCTCGGTGAGGGCGACCAGATCCAGCTGGGCCGCTCCCCCCAGGGGGCCACCGACACCTATGCCTTCGAGGACTTCACCCGCACCGTGCCCATGGCGTTGTGGCTCCTCGTGGGCGCCGTGGTGATGGTCGCCGTCGGGCGGTGGAAGGGACTGCGGGCCCTGATCGGGATCGCGGTGGCGCTCGTCGTCGTCGTGGGGTTCGTCCTCCCCTCCATCCTCGACGGCAACCCGGCCATCCTGGTGGCCGTGGTCGGCGGCTCCGCCGTGCTCTACCTGGTGATCTACGTGGTCCACGGGATCAACCTCAAGACGCACGCCGCGCTGCTCGGCACCCTGTCGGCGATGCTGGCGGCGGCGTTACTGAGCTGGGTGGTCATCGAGACCACCAGGATCACCGGGCTGAGCGGCGACTCCACGACCCAGGTCCAGGTGTTCGTGCAGCACGTCTCGCTGACGGGACTGCTGCTCGCCGGCTTCATCATCGGCGCCCTGGGCGTGCTCAACGACGTCACCGTGAGCCAGTCCGCGACCGTGTTCGAGATGCGCCACCTCGACCCGCACGCCGGACCCGTCCAGGTGTTCCGGTCGGCGATGGGGGTCGGACGCGACCACGTCGCCTCGATGGTCTACACCCTGGTGTTGGCGTACACCGGGTCGGCGCTGCCGCTGCTGCTGCTGTTCTCGCTGGGGACCCGCTCGCCGCTGTCGATCCTCACCTCCGACGTCGTGGCCGTGGAGCTGATGCGGTCGCTCGTCGGCGCGATCGCCCTCGCCCTGTGCGTCCCGCTCACCACCGCGGCAGCGGTGTGGCTCTCCCGCGACGTGACCCCGGAGGAACTGGACCGGGCGACCGTGGGCGCGCGGCACTGAGCGCCCGGACTACTGGCGGTACGAGGCCAGGAAGTTGCCGATCCGCTCGATCGCCACGGCCAGGTCGCGGCCGGCGGGCAGCGTGACCACGCGGAAGTGATCCGGGTCGGGCCAGTTGAACCCGGTGCCCTGGGTGACCAGGATGCGTTCGCGCTCGAGCAGGTCCAGCGCGAACAGGCGGTCGTCGTGGATCTCGTGGACCTCCGGGTCGAGCCTGGGGAACACGTAGAGGGCGCCCATCGGCTTGACGCAGCTCACCCCGGGGATCGAGTTGAGCTTCTCCCACGCGATGCCGCGCTGCTCGTGGAGCCTGCCCCCGGGCTCGATCAGCTCGTTGATCGACTGGTACCCGCCGAGTGCCACCTGGATGGCGTGCTGCGCGGGCACGTTGGGGCACAACCTCGTCGAGGCCAACAGCTCCAGACCCTCGAGGAACCCGGCCGCGTGCGCCTTGGGGCCGGTGATCGCCATCCAGCCCGCCCGGTAGCCCGCCACGCGGTACGTCTTGGACAGGCCGTTGAAGGTCAGGACCAGAAGATCGTGCGCGAGCGAGGCGATGGAGGTGTGCTGCGCCTCGTCGTAGACGATCCGGTCGTAGATCTCGTCCGCCAGGATGAGCAGACTGTGCTCGCGGGCCAGGTCCACGATCCCCTGCAGGACCTCCCGGGAGTAGACCGCCCCGGTGGGGTTGTTGGGGTTGATCACGACGATGGCCTTGGTCTTGGGCGTGATCTTCGAGGCGATGTCCTCGAGCGACGGGTTCCAGTCGTCCTGCTCGTCGGCGAGGTAGTGGACGGGCCTGCCCCCGGCGAGTGAGGTCATGGCGGTCCACAGCGGGTAGTCCGGGGCGGGGATGAGGACCTCGTCGCCGTCGTCCAGCAGCGCCTGCATCGTCATGGTGATCAGCTCGGACACGCCGTTGCCGAGGTAGATGTCCTCCACGTCCAGCTGCGGGAAGTCGGGGACCAGCTCGTACCGCGTGAAGATCGCTCGACGGGCCGACAGGATGCCCTTGGACTCCGAGTAGCCCTGCGCGTGGGGCAGTGCAGCGATCATGTCGCGCATGATCACGTCCGGCGCCTCGAACCCGAAGGGGGCGGGGTTGCCGATGTTCAGCTTGAGAATCCGGTGACCCTCCGCCTCGAGCTGGTTCGCCCGCGCCAGCACCGGGCCGCGGATCTCGTAGAGGACGTCCTTGAGCTTGGACGACTGGTCGAGCGTGCGCGGCTGGTGGAGCGTGCGTCCCGTGTTCTCCGGCGTCATGACTGCTGATTGTGCCACCTCGGTCGGACGAGGTTCCGGCCGCGCCGAACCGCGGTGTCAGATCCCGTGGCCTCAGATCCCGTACCGCAGGTCGATGATGGCCGGGATCTCCGAGAGGGGCAGGAGATCGTCGGGATGCTCCACCGAGAGGAAGTCCACGCAGCCTCGCTCGTGGGAGGCCAGGGCGTACGGCTGGGAGTCGATCGACAGGCCGGTGAGCTGACGGAGCCTGCGGACCTCGCCCCTGACGGTCGCCGTGGCGTCCCTGTCCCCGTAGAGCGCCTCGGACAGGGAGCGCGCGGTCCACGCCTCCCGGGACGCCAGGAGCGCGAGCAGTTCCGCCCTTCGCGGGGTGAGGTCGACCGTCGACCCGTCGGCCCGGATCACCGACGGCCTCCACCCGAGCAGACGGATCTCCGTCACCGGGTTGTCGCCCCGATCCGTGCTCTCGTCGGGGCCGGGTCCGGGGCGCGAGCCCGCGTCCGGCGGGCGGGGGTCGTCCGGGGACGGCCCACCCACTCCGTTCGCGAGCAGCGTCTCGGCCAACCGGGTACCGCAACGGACCAGCGCGGCCGTCTCGGAGCTCGAGAAGCGGACCGGATGGGAGACGTCGAGGACCCCGAGGATCCTGCCGCGGGCGTCCCGGACGGGACTAGCCGTGCAGGTCCAGCCGTGATGGGCCCGGACGTAGTGCTCGCCCGCGGTGGCGTGGGTCAACGTCCCGGTCTCCAACGCGAGGGAGATGCCGTTCGTGCCGATCCCCCGTTCGGACCAGTCCGCGCCCTCGGCGAACGCGATCGAGTCGGCGCGGCGGAGTACGTGGGGACTTCCCGACCGCCAGAGCAGGCACCCCCGCGAATCGGTGAGGACCACCAGGTGCCGGCCCGCGGCGGAGGTGTCGGACACCGAGGCCACCACGTCCGCCGCGATGTGGCGCAGGGGTGTGCGCTGCCGCGCGTCGGCGACCTGTTCGCGGGTGAGCACGCGGGCCGGCATTTCCTGGTCCGGCGAGATCCCGGCCGCTCCGCTGCGCCTCCACGCCTGTAGGACCCGCGAGTCGAGGTCTGAGGTCGCGCCACCGGAGAGCGCGATCCCGTGGGCCCTGATGGAGCGCTCGGCGAAGGCCCGGGGGTCGGAGAACCGCAGGGCCGGGTGCAACGACATTGCCACCCCTGGGGAAGAAAGTGTGATCTACGTCATTGCCGAAGCTACACGACACGAAGGAGCGGACATGACCCAGACGACAGACGCACCGGCCGACCGGGGTGGGGCGGGCGGCGCCGGTTCAGGCGCGGACGCCACGGTCGAGAGGTGGCTCGGGGAGTTCGACGAGGCCCTCCGGGCGGGGGACGCGGAGCGGGCCGCGCAGCTGTTCGACCCCGAGGGCTACTGGCGCGACTTCGTCGCCTTCACATGGAACCTCAAGACCCTCGAAGGGCGGGAGGAGATCCGCGGGATGCTCGAATCCCAGCTGGCCGCGGTCTCGCCCTCCGCCTGGAGGCTCGACGACCCCGCGAGCGCGTCGGGTGACGTGACCGAGGCGTGGGTGACCTTCGAGACCGCGGTCGGCCGCGGATGGGCCCACCTCCGCTTGCGCGACGGCAAGGCCTGGACCCTCCTGACCACGATGCAGGAACTCAAGGGCCACGAGGAGAAGAGGCGCCGGACCCGGGACCAGGGCGTCGAACACGTCATCCGCAAGGGGCGCACGACGTGGCTCGAGAAGAAGCAGGAGCGCCAGGAGACCCTCGGATACACCGAGCAGCCGTACACGGTGATCATCGGCGGAGGCCAGGGCGGGATCGGGCTCGCGGCCCGACTCAAGCGGCTGGGCGTGCCGACCATCGTGATCGAGAAGAACGAGCGGGCCGGCGACTCGTGGCGCAAGCGCTACAAGTCACTCCACCTCCACGACCCGGTCTGGTACGACCATCTCCCGTACATCCCCTTCCCCGACGACTGGCCGGTCTTCCCGTCCAAGGACAAGGTCGGGGACTGGCTCGAGCACTACACCGCGATCATGGAGCTCGACTACTGGTCCGGTACGCAGTGTCTGACCGCCGACTTCGACGAGGAGTCCGGGACGTGGCGGGTCGAGGTGGACCGGCGAGGCGAGAAGGTGGAGCTCCGCCCCACCCAGCTGGTGTTCGCGCTCGGGGTCTCCGGCTACCCGAACATCCCGCACGTCGAGGGCGCGGACTCGTTCACCGGCGAGCAGTGGCACTCCTCGGAGTTCACCGGTGAGGGGGACGTGGAGGGCAAGCGGGCCGTGGTGATCGGCTCGAACAACTCGGCCCATGACATCTGCGCCGCGCTCTGGGACCACGGAGCGGACGTCACCATGGTCCAGCGCTCCTCCACCCACATCGCGCGGAGCGAGTCGCTCATGTCGCTGGCGCTCGGACCCCTGTACTCCGAGGACGCACTGGAGGCGGGGGTGACGACCGAGAAGGCCGACATGCTCTTCGCCTCCTGGCCCTACCGCCTGCTCCCCGAGGTGCAGATCCCCGTCTACGAGCAGATGGCGGAGAAGGACTCGGAGTTCTACGGCCGGCTCGACGAGGCCGGATTCGAGCTGGACTTCGGGGAGGACGGGTCCGGCCTCTTCCTCAAGTACCTCCGGCGCGGTTCGGGGTACTACATCGACGTCGGTGCCAGCCAACTGGTGATCGACGGTGAGGTCGCGCTGGCGCGCGGGCAGGTGACGCGGATCCGGGCCGACGGGGTGGAGCTGGACGACGGGAGGATCCTGCCCGCCGACCTCATCGTCTACGCCACCGGGTACGGCTCGATGAACCAGTGGTTGACCGATCTCGTGTCGCAGGACGTCGCCGACCGGGTGGGCAAGGTCTGGGGATACGGTTCCGACACCACCCGGGACCCCGGGCCCTGGGAAGGGGAACTGCGCAACATGTGGAAGCCGACGAACGTCGAGCAGCTCTGGATCCACGGAGGCAACCTGCACCAGTCCCGCCACTACTCCAAGTACCTGGCCCTGCAGCTCAAGGCGAGGATGGAGGGCGTGCCCACCCCCGTGTACCAGGTCCAGCAGGCGCACCACCCCTGCTGACGGCGGGAGCCGTCAATGCACCTGCGGCCCGTGATCGGGGTGTCCGATCACGGGCCGCAGAGGCGCCTGGGGGGGGTGCTCAGCCCAGGGACAGGCCGTAGCCGCCGGGCTTGGTCGAGCGGGGGATCGAGTTCCCCTTCCCGGGTGCGGCCGGGGCAGCTGCCTCGGTGGTCGCGGCGGCGGACTCCGATTCCTCGGCCGAGGTGTCCGACGGCGACGCGGAGTCGGGCT
>NZ_JAALEB010000112.1:0-402 GCF_014145165.1 Dietzia sp. Cai40
GCCGGCTCCGCCGCGCCCCGCCGTGGAGCCGGTGGCGTCGGTCTACCCCACCCGCGACGAGACGGTGGGCGTGGCGCAGCCCGTCATGATCCGCTTCGACCGCCCCGTCGCCGACCGCGCCCGGGCGGAGGCCTCCGTGGGGATCCGCACGGCGCCGGCCGTCCAGGGCAGGTTCTACTGGGTCGGCGATTCGGAACTGCGCTGGCGGCCGCACGAGTTCTGGCCCGCGGGCACCTCGGTCACCGTGTGGGCAGGCGGGCGGGAGAACGTCTTCCGCACCGGCGACGCCGTCGTCTCGACCTACGACGACGCCACCCACCTGGTCACCGTCACCCGCAACGGCCAGGTCGTCCGGACGATGCGGGCCTCGGCGGGGCGGGACGCCTACCCCACCCACAACGG
>NZ_JAALEB010000113.1:0-1418 GCF_014145165.1 Dietzia sp. Cai40
GTCCAGGACGGCGGGCGGATACGACACGACCGTCGAGAACGGGGTGCGGTTGAGCTACGACGGCATCTTCATCCACTCCGCCCCGTGGTCGGTCGCCGACCAGGGCGTCCGCAACGTCTCCCACGGCTGCATCAACCTCAGCCCCGAGGACGCGGCCTGGTACTACGACAACACCCGCAACGGCGACCCGTTCATCGTGGTGGGCGGCCCGGGACGGCAGTTCGGCGAGTTCGACGGCCAGGGCGACTGGAACTACTGAGGCGGCCACGGGACCGGCCCCCGGCCCACCCCCCGCGGGTCGGGGTGAAACACAATCGATATGGCGCACGACACCCTATGAGAGTCCTCCGCCTAGGCTGAGAGGTACCCCTCGTCTCCGTCGTCCCCAGGAGTAGCAATGACCCGTTCGCCCCGGATCACGGTCCTCGCCTCGATCCTCGCCGCGGCCGCCCTCGTCCTGGGGCTCGCCCCGGCGGCCAACGCGCAGTCGGTGATGCCCCCGAGCCCGCCCGGCATCCCCCAGCTGGAGAACGCGCCGTTGCCCACCCCGCTCATCCCGGGGGTAGGGGCGATGCCGGTCCTGACTTATCCGGTGATCGGTCCCGACCGACCCGCGCCCGAGTACGGCGACGTCAACGTCTTCCCCACGCAGAACGAGATCGTCGGCGTGGCGCAGCCGGTCATGTTCTTCTTCGACCGGCCCATCGCGGACCGGGCCCGCGCAGAGGCCACGCTCGGGATCCGCACCGAGCCCCCGGTGGCCGGGAAGTTCTACTGGGTCAACAACTCCGAGGTGCGGTGGCGTCCGCACTCCTTCTGGCCGGTCAACACCTCGGTCACCGTCTGGGCCGGCGGCAAGCGGCAGCAGGCCTTCCGCACGGGTGACGCGCTGATCGCGGAATACGACGACCGCACCAAGCACATCACCGTGACACGGAACGGCCAGCACGTGCGCACCATGCGGGCGTCGGCGGGGATGCGCGGCTGGGAGACCTACAACGGCGTCTACTACACGGGTCAGCGCGGCCGGAACGTGCGGATGAACTCCGAGGCCTTCGGGCTGCGGATCGAGGACGGCGGGTACGACTCGATCATCAACGACGCCGTCCGCCTGAGCTACGACGGCATCTACATCCACTCCGCCCCGTGGTCGATCGCCGACCAGGGCGTCCGCAACGTCTCCCACGGCTGCATCAACGTCAGCCCCGAGGACGCACGCTGGTACTACGAGAACTCGCGCAACGGCGACCCGTTCATCGTCAAGAACGGACCCGGTCGGCAGTTCGGCGCCTTCGACGGCCAGGGCGACTGGAACTACTGACGCGGGACGCCCGGCCTACCTCGGTGGCACGGGCGCGAGCACGCCGACGATGCCGTCCGCGGGCACGCACCGCGGCGGAGCGGACGCGGCGCCGCCC
>NZ_JAALEB010000114.1:0-8721 GCF_014145165.1 Dietzia sp. Cai40
TCGCCCGGCAATCCTCAGATCCCCGTGAACTACCGGGGTCAGCCGGCGAGATCGGTGACGAGCCGCTCGGCCAGTTCGGCGGACGACTGCGGGTTCTGACCGGTGTAGACGTTGCGGTCCACCACGACGTGCGAGCCCCACGGCTCGGCGGCCGAGGAGTATTCCGCACCCAGCTCGACCAGTTTGTTTTCGAGGAGCCAGGGAGCGTTGGCGGCCAGACCCACCTGCTCCTCCTCGACGTTGGAGAAACCGGTCATCCGGTAGCCGGCGAACGGCGAGGAGGCCGGGTCCTCGGACGCGGCGAGCACGGCGGCGGGGGCGTGGCAGAGCAGGGCCACGGGCGAGCCGGCGCTCACGCGCTCGGTCAGGATCGCCCCGGACGTCTGGTCGCGGGCCAGGTCCTCGAGCGGGCCGTGGCCGCCGGGGTAGAAGACCAGGTCGTACTCCGAGTGGTCCACGGACGCCAGGTCGACGGGCGAGTTCAGAACGGGGGCGAGCTGGTCGAGCGAGGCCTTGACCTTCTCGAGGGTCTGCGGATCGCCCGCCCCCTCGCCGAGGCTGGCCTGGTCGACCGTGGGCGCGCGGCCCCCGGGAGTGGCCACGGTGACGTTCCACCCGGCCCCGGTGAAGACCTCGTAGGGCGTGACGAACTCCTCGGCCCAGAACCCGGTGGGGTGCGCGGAGCCGTCCTTGAGGGTCCAGTGGTCGGCGGCGGACAGGATCATGAGGACGCTGGTCATGGCCGCGACCCTACGGAGGTCACGCTGAACCGCAACTGAACGCGTCCGGGGTGTTTCGGGTCACAGACGACGCGGGGTAAGCGAATGCTCTCCGGGTTCCCGAGCCCGTGATCTTCAGACGGCCCCCCGCCCTACCAGCAGCGATTCGAATGACAGCCATGTTGACGATGTATCAGCAGGTCAACGCGCCGGAACAGCGTTCCCATTCTTAGTCGACGAAGCAATTGAGCTCTGGTCGCCGTCTGCTTAATGTCTCCGGAGCGTATCGATAAAGAGGCGCATACCCCTACCCGATCCTCACGCACGGAGGCACATGTGGACCCCTTCTACGGAAGCATCTCGAGCCCACTTTGGGTAATGGCCAACGCCGCCTTGGCCGGTGTCATCAATATGATCCCGGGTGCCCAAGCGGCCTCGACCGATCTGTATCGCACTCAGTACGAGCTCGGCGTCGATGCAGGATTGCCTGCCTATCAACTGGAAGTCCTGAAAAACAATGCCATCGCCTGGGGCTGGTGGTGAGATGAACGGCCTTGGGCCGCGCCCTAAGGTCCTCTGGCTTGCCGCCGGTGCACTCTCGCTCGTAGGCATCACCTGCGGAGTTGCACTTGCCCACCTGACTCATGCCTCCCCCAATGCCGGTGAATCCGTGGCCGCTACCAGCGAGCTGTCCCAAGGTGGACTCAGCTCACCCCGACCCCCAGCTCAACCCTGGAATACAAGCGCGACTATGTCGGCCACGACATCGGTCGCGGCGCCCTCCAGCGAGGTGAACTTGCCGGACCAAGGCGTGTTAGTGCCCCCTCAGGCTGCACCTGCGCAAGTGGTCCAGGTCCCGATACCGCTGCCCCCGGTGCAAGCCAACCCGCCGAATCCTCCCGCGCCCGCACCTATGTCCGCTGCCCCTCTGGCTCCAGCGCCTGCTCCGTCGCCGCGTATCGAGGTTTCACTCATTCCGCTCAAACCCCAAGAACCAGTTCGACCTGGACAGCTCCAAGTCGGTTGACTACTGGCCACACCTGAAGAATGGAGACAAGACAATGGGCATTATCGAAGGTCTCGCTCTGATCGGCGCAGTCCTCCTCGGGCCAGCGGCCGCCGCCGCTGCGGCAATCGGTTTGACTCCGCCTTTGGTCGGAGGAATCGCACTGGGAGCGGGAACCGCCGCTGTAGTTGGGGGAGCGGGAGCCGCCGCCTCTGTGTCAAACCCGTTTGTGATGGATGGTGTTGAAAACGCCGCGTTTAAAGGCCACAACGATCTCGTCGCAGGATCAGCCAACTTACTCAATGGACTCCAGCTCCCCGGCATTCCGGAGTTCCACGTCAACTAAGCTTCCGCCGGTCTTCATTGCTTGCTCATTCATCGGCAACCCCGCTCCGGTCCGATACCGGTTGGGTCGCGGCAGGGTTACGGTGCTTGAATAGCGCGATGACCAGCGTGACCTATCTGCAGCAGACCGACGCGTCCTGGCTGCGCCCGGCTCGCCGCGCGGACCTGACGATCTCCCGGGTCTTCCCGGCCGAGCCCGCCTTCAACTCGCAGATGTACCGCGAGATCGGCGCCGACTGGAAGTGGACCGACCGACTCGACTGGTCGGACGGACGCTGGGCCTCGTACTGCGCGGACCCCTGCGTCACCACCTTCCGGGCGACCCGGGGCGGCGAGGTCGCCGGGTTCGCCGAGTTGCGCATGAGCCCGTGCGGGGACGAGCCGGGCTCGGGCCACGGGGACCCGGCCGACGGGGTCGATGTGGAGATCGTCTATTTCGGCCTGCTCCCCCGCTTCGCCGGCCTGGGACTCGGCGGATGGTTCCTCTCCGAGACCGTCCGGATCGCCTGGCAGGTCCCGGGGTGCCGCAGGGTCTGGCTGCACACGTGCGGGGACGACTCCCCGGCCGCGATCCCGAACTACCTGTCCCGCGGGTTCGTCGAGTACGCCCGGGAGGACACCGGCTGCGCGGCCTGCACGGCCTGACTCACTGCTGGGTCAGCCGGCTCAGTGACCGTCCACCCATTCGCGAGACCAGTTTCTCCGAGACGGCACCGAATGCCTGCAGCTCGTCGTCGTCGAGCCCGTCGAACAGCCACTCCGCCAGCGCGACACGCGCCGACACGACCTCCTCGACGATCCGACGCGACTCGTCGGTGAGGTTGACCAGACGGACCCGCCGGTCGTCCGGCGGCATGGTCCGGACCACGTGTCCGCTGGCGACCAGCCCGTCGACGAGTGCGGTGACCTGGCGCGGCGAGCAGTCCAGGAAGGTCGCCAGCTCCACCTGCTTGCACTCGCCCTCGAGCCCCAGGACGAACAGCAACTCCAGTCGCGGCACCGTGAGGCCGTAGTTCGCCGCAGCGCGCTCGATCGAACCCGACATCTCCTCGGCCAGCATCAACGCGCGATCGAGAATCTCACTCCCAGACAGTGCCACGCGTATATAGTTACCACTATTCACCTTTCCCACACCTGCCGACCGGCGGTGGACGAGGCGCAGGAGACATCGTGAACGTGACCATCCCAGCAGGATTCGACTTCACCGACCCGGACCTGTTCGAGAAACGACTCCCGCATGAGGAGTGGCGCCAGTTGCGGCAGACCGAACCGATACACCGCGTCGACAAGCGTCCCGGGTCGGACGGCTTCGACGACGACCACTACTGGCTCGTCACCAGGCACGCCGACGTCAAGGAGATCTCGCGCCTCACCGGCGAACTGTTCTCCGCGGGGGAGAACACGATGATCCCTCGGTTCTCCGAGGGAACCGACCGCTCGATCATCGAGGCGCAGCGGTCGATGCTGGTCAACGAGGACGGTGAGATCCACAAGAAGCACCGCCGGATCATCTCCCGCGGCTTCACCCCACGCGGCGTGGCCGGCATGCGCGAGGAACTCGCCGACCGCGCGCGCAAGATCGTCACCGCCGCCGCGGAGTCGAACGCCGACGACTTCGTCACCGCGATCGCCTCCGAGCTCCCGCTCCAGGCGATCGCGGATCTGCTCGGCGTGCCGCAGGAGGACCGCCACAAGATCTTCGAGTGGTCCAACATCATGACCAGCTACGACGCCGGGGGCGACCCCGACGCTCCCGCCATCGCGTCCATGGAACTCATCGGGTACGCGAACACCATGGCCGAGGACCGCGCCGCCAACCCGCGGGACGACATCGTGACCAAGCTCGTCCAGGCCGACGTCGACGGAGAGCACCTGTCGCCCGAGGAGTTCGGCTGGTTCGTCACCCTGCTGTCCGTCGCCGGCAACGAGACCACCCGCAACGCCACCACCCACGGCATGGTGGCCATGCTGGAGAACCCCGACCAGTGGGAGTTGTTCAAGCGCGAGCGCCCGGAGACCGCCTACGACGAGATCCTCCGGTGGGCCTCACCGATCACCCAGTTCCAGCGGACCGCCATGGAGGACGTCGAGATCGGGGGCGTGTCCATCGCCGAGGGGGATCGCGTGCTGATCTGCTACGGATCGGCGAACTTCGACGAGGACGTCTTCGAGGACCCGTTCACGTTCAACATCCTCCGCGACCCGAACCCCCACGTGACCTTCGGTGGGCAGGGTCCCCATTACTGCCTCGGCGCCAATCTGGCCAAGATGCAGCTCGAGATCATCTTCAACGCCGTCGCCGACTATTTTCCCGACCTCACCGCGCTGGGCGAACCCACGCGGCTGCGGTCCGGCTGGCTCAACGGCCTCACCGAGTGGAAGGTCGACCTGGGCACCTGTCCTGTGGCCCACTGAGCTTCAGGAATCGGCCGGGCCGCCGTGGTTCCGCGGAGCCGCTCCTCCCGGTGAACTCTCGCCTGCCCCCCTGCTCGTGCGGCAGTGCATCGGGGGACGCGCGTGCCGGTCTCACCCGAGCCAGGCTCCCAACAGCATGTAGGTGGCGGTACCCACGATGATGCTCGCCGCCGCCCGTCGCCACACCAGGTGCACCGCCAGGGTGAGAGCCAACGCGGCTCCGGCGGGCAGCCAGGAGCCGAGGGCGGCGGTGGTGTCGCGCAGGGTGTAGACCACCAGCACCACCATCACGCCGGCCGGCATCGTGCGGCCCAGATAGCGCACGACCCGCGAGTCGCGGAGCCGGGTGAGCGCGACGAACGGGGCGGCGCGCAGGGCCATGGTCACGACGAACATCACTCCCAGCCCGGCGAGCAGATAGCCGGCTCCCGGCACCGGGGCACCGGTCAACGGTGAGCTCACGCCGGTTCCCGCCCCTCGCGGGTCGCCCACGCGTACCGCGCGATCAACACGGCCACGAACGCGCACAGCCCCACGATCAGCATCTGCTCCGGGGCCAGCCACGCCGCCACCAGACCGCACACCAGGCCGATCACGGGGGCCGGCAGGTCTCCCGAGGCACGCCACGCGTCCACCGCGAGGACGGCGAACAGCGCGGTCAGCGCGAACTGCAGACCGTCGAGCCCGGCGGGCAGAGCGGCCCCGACGAGCGCGCCGACGATGCCGGGGACCACCCACAGCGTCTGACAGGTGAGGGAGATGGTCAACGTCCGCGCCCCCGTCATCTCCGTGCGCCGCTTGGTGGCGGTGATCGCGTAGACCTCGTCGGTGAGCGCGTAGACGGCGTAGAGGCGGCCGAGACGCGAGCGGATGGCGTCCAACGGGAAACTCAGTCCGTAGAAGACGTGGCGGAAGTTGACCAGGAACGCCGCCGCGGCCAGCGAGTACAGGGGAGTGAGGGCCGTGAGCAGACCGATCGCCAGGAACTCCATGGACCCCGCGTAGATCACCACGGAGAACACCGGGGCCCACCACCACGCGAATCCCGCCTGGGTGAGCAGGACCCCGAACGCCAGTCCCAGGGGGACCAGACCGAGTCCGACCGTGGAGCAGTCGGCCAGACCCTTGCGGATCTCTGCGCTGGTAGAGGGGGTGGACGGCACGCGGAGCAGTGTAGCGACCGCGGGGGTCTGGTCACCCCCGACGGGACGGGGCACACTTGGTGGCGTGAGCGTGCGCGAGGCCACTCCGCCGCCCGGGGTGAGGCGGCTCATCTCGTATGCCGTGGAGGGGATCGGCCCGCGGCCGCAGCGGCCACCACACCGGGGGCTGCCCTCCTCCACCCTGACCCTCGTCGTCGCCACGGACGCTCCTCTGCTGTGCTCGTGTTCCTTCGCGGACTGGGCCCGGCGGGAGGGGGTACGCCACGACGTCTGCCTCGGCGGGTTCCACACCCGACCCGTCTACCTGCAACGGCCCGACCGCGAGGAAGGCGTCCAGGTCGCGGTGCACCCCCTCGCCGCGCGGCGCCTGTTCGGGATGCCGGCGTCCGCTCTCTCCGAGCTCACGCACGAGGGCGAAGACGTCCTCGGTTCCCGGGTCCGGGCGCTTCACTCGCGGGTGGCCTCGGCACCCGCCCGTGACCGCGCCGACCTCGTGGCCGCGGGCCTGGCCTCGGCGGCGGACAGGTACGAACGCGTACCCGGTCCGCGCCGGGAGGTGGTGGGCGCGTGGCGACTGCTCGAGGCCTCCGGTGGTCGCATGCGGGTGTCCCGGGTGGCCTCGGAGGTCGGGGTGACGCCCCGCCACCTGTCGACGCTCTGCAGGGCCGAACTGGGGATCGGGACCAAGGCGCTCGCCGACCTGATGCGGTTCGAGTCAACTCACTCGGCCCTGCGTGAGGCCGTTCGCGGGGCCTCGGGGCCACGGCCGGACGGGCTCCGACTGGCCGACCTCGCCCACGACCACGGGTACGCCGACCACGCCCACCTCGACGCCGCCTATCGGCGGTACGCGGGCACGTCGCCGACGAACTGGATCGAGGAGGAGTTCCGAAACATCCAAGCCTGGCCGCCCGACCCCGGGGGAGACTCACCGGCATGAGTACACACGAACCCGGCGCCGAACCCGCGCCCACCGTCTGGCACTGCTTCCGCTGCACCGACTCCCGGGTCGTGATCGACTGGCTGGTCGAGGCCCTGGGCTTCGTCGAGACCGTCTCGCACACCGAGGGCGGGCGGATCGTCCACGCAGAACTGCTCTGGCCCGAGGGCGGAGGCGTCATGCTCGGGGACGGCGGGCGAGGGGACGACGACCCGCACGCCACACCACCCGGGACGGGTCTCGCCTACGTGGTGACGGCCGATTCCGACGCCGTCTACCAGCGCGCCCGGGCGGCGGGGGCCGAGATCGTCATGGAGATGCACGACACCGACTACGGTGACCACACCTTCTCCGCCCGAGACCCCGAGGGGAACGTGTGGTCGGTGGGGCAGTACCGGGGTCACCCGGCGCCCGGCGCGGCCACCGGGTGACGGCCGGGCACACCGGTCGGGATCACCGGACCCGGTCGGCGCGAGGCACGACGGGCACGGCCAGCGCGGCCACCAGCGCGGCCCCGGCGAAGACCGGCCCGTAACCCCACCGGTCGATTCCCGCCGCGAAGACCGGGGTGATCGCCGAGATCGCGAGGAACTGCGCGGTGTTCTGGACTCCGAGGGCCCGCCCGCTCCAATGGGGTCCGGCGTGTTCGGCGACCGCGGTGAAGGCGAGTCCGTTGTCCGCCACGGACAGGACCGTCGCGATCACGGCGAGGGCCACGGCGACCACACCGGGGGCCCCGAACACCTCCGCGGCAGCCAGGACCGCCAGGCCGACCGAGACCGACACGGCAACCGCGCGAAGCGGAGTCAGCCGCGAGCCCACGCGGTCGGAGATCACGCCGACGACGATGCGTCCGACCGCACCCAACAGTTGCGCCACCGTCACGACCGCGCCGGCCGAGACGGGCGACCAGCCGTGCCCGAGGACCAACCACGCGAGCATGAACGACTGCATGAGCGCCTGGGGGAGTACGAGCAGCACCGAGACGCCGTGGATCCGGTGCAGGTAGCGCGACGCCCGGTACGGCGAGGTGGCGAGTGTGGTGGACCCGGGGTCGTGACGGTCCGGCCGGGGAGGATCGGTGACGACGACGAGCGCCGCGACCGCGGAGACCGCAGCCATGACCAGGGGGACCGCCAGCGCGGCCCGGAGACCCTGCGAGGCGGCCAGCGCCGGCATGGACATCGCCGCGACCGCCGCTCCGAGGGGTTGCGACATCTGCCGGACGCCCATCGCCATGCCCCGTCGACCAGCGGGGAACCATCCCACCACCAGTCGACCGCTCGCCGAGGCCGCCGATGCCGAGGCCGCTCCCGCGAGCAGGAAGCACACGCCGAGGAGGGTCAGTGACGGGGTGATGAGAGCGCCTGCCAGGGCGGCCGTGGTGAGAACGGATCCGCTCACGAGCACGAGCCGCTCTCCGGCGCGGTCGACGAGCCAGCCCCAGGCCACGAGAGTGAGTGCGGTCCCGACCGAGGGCATGGCCACGAGCGCACCCGCGGCGGGGAGCGACAGGCCGGCCACCGAGTGGAGGTAGGGGAGAAGGAAGGCCACACCGGCCACGAACGCCGAGGCGGAGGACGCGGCGAGCGTACCGACGCCGAGGATCGCCCACTGTCGTGGGCCCACCCGGGTCTCGCCGCTCGCTCCTGCGTCCACCAGCGGGAGAATACTCGCGGTCCTACTATCTGACTACTTCGTCTCACATAATGAGACACCCGACCGGTCGGGTCGGATCAGTTCACGTCCCCGTCGTTCACGAAGGTCGCGTAGAGGGGGAGAGGCATCTCCTGGCGACGCAGCACCGTTCCCCAGACGTCCACGTGCGCCGGCGCGAGCAGATCGCTCGGCAGGCTGGGGGCCACGTACCAGTCGCCGCGGTCGAGCTCTCCCTGCAACTGCCCGGGCGCCCAGCCGGTGTACCCCACGAACACGCGCATCCCCTCCACGGAGTCGCGGAGCAGGTCGGGTTCGCTGTCGAGGTCCACCACGTGGACCCTGCCCTCGATCTGCTGCAACCCCTGGTGCATCTCGCCGTCGACGCCCGACCCGAGCACCACCAGCGCGATCCCGGTGTCCGGCTTGACCGGGCCTCCGATGTGGAACACGGCCGGTGGCGCACACATCTCCGCC
>NZ_JAALEB010000115.1:0-18920 GCF_014145165.1 Dietzia sp. Cai40
GGCGACCGCCCGAGCCGCCCGGCCCACTGTCGGCGCGAAGGAGGAGGCCGAGGCGCTGCTCACCGCCACCGGAGACCACGCGCCGAGCAACGCCCTGGTGCGCGCCACCCTGCTGGGCATCGACCTGCCGGGCCAGGAGCACCTGCTCACCGGCCTGTGCGAGCGGTACCTCGACGACGTGACCGCACTGTGGAAGGCGCGGTCCGGTGACCTCGCCAAGACCGTCGCCGCCGGGTTGTTCCCGGCGTGGTCGGTGGACGCCGACACCGTGGCCCGCTTCGATGCCGTGATCGCGGACACCTCCCGCCCGGCCGCCCTGCGCCGGATCCTCGCCGAGCAGAACGCGGACCTCACCCGCGCTCTCGAGGCCCGCGCGGTGGACGCGGCGGCCGCCGGCTGAGCCGGAGTGATCGCGATTTCGCCGGTGCGGTGAGGGTTGACTCGAACGCAGTCGTGAGTGATGATTCCGTCAACCCTGATGTTTCAGTCACCACGCGCATGCCCGAGAGCACATCCGAGAAGCGAGGACGTCGAATGTTCCACAAGGTTCTGGTGGCCAATCGCGGTGAGATCGCGATCCGCGCCTTTCGGGCAGCGTACGAGTTGGGTGCGAAGACGGTCGCGGTGTTCCCGCACGAGGATCGCAACTCCCCGCACCGACTGAAGGCCGATGAGTCGTACCAGATCGGGGCTCCCGGCCATCCGGTGCGGGCGTACCTGTCGATCGAGGAGATCATCGCGGTCGCGCAGCGATCCGGCGCGGATGCGATCTATCCGGGATACGGATTCCTATCGGAGAACCCGGATCTCGCGGCGGCGTGCGCGTCGGCGGGAATCGCGTTCGTCGGTCCGCCGGCGTCGGTCCTGGAATTGGCGGGCAACAAGGCGCGTGCGGTCGCCGCGGCGCGCGAGGCGGGCCTGCCGGTACTCGCCTCCTCCGCGCCCTCAGCAGATCCCGACGAGCTCGTCGCGGCGGCGCGCGACATGACCTTCCCCGTGTTCGTCAAGGCGGTGGCCGGTGGCGGCGGTCGGGGGATGCGTCGGGTGGGAACGATCGAGGAGTTGGCGGACGCGATCAGCGCGGCATCGCGCGAGGCGGAGTCGGCATTCGGTGACCCGACGATGTTCCTCGAGCAAGCGGTGATCAACCCGCGACACATCGAGGTGCAGATCCTGGCCGACACCCGGGGCGGGGTCATCCATCTGTTCGAGCGCGACTGCAGCCTGCAGCGCCGCCATCAGAAGGTGATCGAGCTCGCGCCGGCGCCGAACCTCACGCAGGGGATGCGCGAGAGGATATGCGCCGACGCGGTCGCGTTCGCCCACCACATCGGCTACTCGGGGGCCGGCACGGTCGAGTTCCTGGTGGACGAGAGCGGACAGCACAGATTCGTCGAGATGAATCCGCGCATCCAGGTCGAGCACACCGTGACCGAGGAGATCACCGATGTCGATCTGGTGCAGTCGCAGTTGCGGATCGCATCGGGCGAGTCACTGGACGACCTCGGGCTCTCACAGGATCAGCTGACGATCCGCGGCGCGGCACTCCAGTGCCGGATCACCACCGAGGATCCGACCAACGGTTTCCGACCGGACACCGGGCGGATCGCCGCCTACCGGGCCCCGGGCGGGGCGGGTGTACGCCTGGACGGCGGTGTGGCCCTCGGTGCCGAGGTGTCCGCACATTTCGACTCGATGCTGGTGAAGTTGACCTGTCGCGGGCGGGACTTCGACACCGCGTTCGCACGGGCGCGCCGGGCGATCGCCGAGTTCCGCATCCGGGGAGTGGCCACGAACGTCCCGTTCCTGCAGGCGGTGCTCGACGACACGGACTTCCAGGCCGGTCGGGCCACGACCTCGTTCATCGAGGACCGTCCGGAGTTGCTGACCGCGCGACCGTCGGCCGATCGCGGAACGAAGATCCTGAACTACCTCGCGGATGTGACGGTCAACCGGCCGCACGGAGAGCGTCCCACCCCGGTGTACCCGGGAGACAAGCTCCCCGGCCTGGACCCCTCATCACTGACCAACCCCCCGCCGGGGTCGCGGCAACGGCTCCTCGAGCTGGGACCACAGGGGTTCGCCGCCGATCTGAGGTCACGCCCGCAGCTCGGGGTCACCGACACCACTTTCCGCGACGCACACCAGTCGTTGCTCGCCACCCGGGTGCGGACCTCGGGCCTCCTGGCGGTCGCCCCGCACGTGGCCGCCCTGACGCCGGAACTGTTGTCAGTGGAGTGCTGGGGTGGCGCCACCTATGACGTGGCGTTGCGGTTCCTCAAGGAGGATCCGTGGGATCGGCTGGCGCAATTGCGGTCGGCGATCCCCAACATCTGTCTGCAGATGTTGCTGCGGGGTGCGAACACCGTGGGCTACACCCCGTATCCGACCGCCGTGACCTCGGCGTTCGTGGCCGAGGCCACCGACGTGGGTATCGACGTCTTCCGGATCTTCGACGCCTTGAACAACATCGACGCGATGCGTCCGGCGATCGATGCCGTGCGCGAGACCGGGACCGCGGTCGCCGAGGTCGCGATGTCCTACACCGGCGACCTGGCCGACCCGTCCGAGGACCTCTACACGCTCGACTACTACCTCCGCCTGGCCGAGCAGATCGTCGACGCCGGCGCCCACGTGCTCGCGATCAAGGACATGGCCGGCCTGTTGCGCGCACCCGCCGCGACGACGCTCGTGACAGCGCTGCGGTCGGAGTTCGACCTGCCCATCCATGTCCACACCCACGACACCCCCGGGGGCCAGCTCGCGACCTACCTCGCCGCGTGGGAGGCGGGCGCGGACGCGGTCGACGGCGCGAGCGCCGCCATGGCGGGGACCACCTCACAGCCGGCGTTGTCGGCGATCGTGGCCGCCACCGCCCACACCGACCGCGATACCGGCCTGGACCTCGCTGCGGTGTGCGATCTGGAACCGTACTGGGAGGCCCTGCGGAAGGTGTACGCGCCGTTCGAATCGGGACTGCCCGCTCCCACCGGACGTGTGTACACGCACGAGATCCCCGGCGGCCAGTTGTCCAACCTTCGCCAGCAGGCCGTGGCCCTCGGACTCGGGGACCGTTTCGAAGCCGTCGAACAGGCTTACGCCGAGGCCGACCGCATGCTGGGCCGGCTGATCAAGGTCACCCCGTCGTCGAAGGTCGTCGGCGATCTCGCCCTCGCCCTGGTCGGACGCGAGATCTCCGCGGCCGACTTCGCGGCGGACCCCACGTCCTACGACATCCCTGACTCGGTGATCGGGTTCCTGCGTGGCGAGCTCGGGGACCCCGCCGGCGGCTGGCCGGAACCGCTGCGCAGCACCGCACTCCAGGGGCGCCCGCCGGCGCCGGAGGTGACCCCGATATCCGATGCCGACGCCGCCGCGCTGCGGACGGCCGGTCGCATCCGGCAGGAGACTCTCAACAGGCTTCTGTTCCCCGGCCCGACCGCGGAGTTCGAGCAGCATCGCGAGCAGTACGGTGACACCTCCCAGCTCTCGACCAACCAGTTCTTCTACGGCCTGCGCTACGGCGAGGAACACCGCGTCGAACTCGAGCCCGGCGTCGATCTCCTCATCGGTCTCGAAGCCATCAGCGAACCGGACGACCGTGGCATGCGCACCGTGATGTGCATCATCAACGGACAATTGCGGCCGGTTCCGGTCCGCGACCGTTCAGTAGGCGTCGAGGTACCCGCCGCGGAAAAGGCCGATCCCGGCAACCCCCTCCACATCCCCGCACCCTTCTCCGGCGTGGTCACCGTCGCCGTCGGAGTCGGCGACGAGATCGAACCCGGCGGCACCGTCGCCACCATCGAAGCCATGAAGATGGAGGCCGCGATCACGAGCGCCGGAGGCGGCACTGTGGACCGCATCGCCATCAACACGGTCGGACAGGTCGAAGCCGGCGATCTGATCGTCGTACTGAGCTGACCGCACTGCCCGGACGCGCAGCCGCGGCATTCCGGGCGTGTCCGCGGACATCACTTGACCTTTGCCATACTTTTAGATGATGATTTCGTCAGCAATGACGGAATCGACTCGCGCGGCGCGTACCCGTGCGACTCGTGACACCAGGACGGGCAGATGACTCTCCGATACCCCCCACTCCGGACCGCCACCCATCGTGGGGCGCCGGTGGTTGACGTCGATCTGTACGGCGACGAGGTGGTCGACAGGCCACAGGAGGTGTATCGCCGAATCCGGGACGCCGGCCCCGTCGTATGGCTCCCGCGTCATCGGATGTTCGCGATCGGCCGGTTCGACGACGTGCGGCTGGCCCTACGCGACGACGCGACCTTCCGCAGCGGCAGGGGCGTGGGCGCCAACCCGGTCGCCAACACCCTCGGGCACTACACCACACTCGCGAGTGACGACGCCACGCACATGACCCGCCGGATGATCCTCATGCAGTCCCTGACCTCGCGGGCGATACGCCCGTCGCTGCCCACACTGGAGCAGGAGGCCACGGACACCGTCGACCGACTGTTGGCGCGAGATCACTTCGATGGCATCGCCGACTTCGCGACCCGCCTGCCGGTGCAGGCGGTCGCCGAGCTGGTCGGCGTGAAGGTGACCCCGGAGCAGATGCTGAACTGGGGCCAGTCGACGTTCGACGGTCTCGGTTCGGCGAATCGCCGGGCGCGGGGTTCCGTACGCGGATCGCTCGGCTTGTTCCTCTACACGTTGGCGGTCGGCCGCCCGAACGTGACACCCGGCGGGTGGGCGTCGACGGTGCTCGATGCGGCTGACCGGGGAGAGATCGGGCGGGTCGAGGCGAAGTACATGATCATCGACTTCGTCGCACCGAGTCTGGACACCACGATCCTGTCGACCGGCCAACTGCTCTGGAGCCTGGGAACCACCCCCGGGCTCTGGGAACGGCTGCGCCGGGACCCGGACCTGATCCCGACCGCGGTGGTGGAAGCGGTGCGGATGGCGTCGCCGGTCAGGTCGTTCACCCGATCAGTCGCCGCGCATACCGAGTTCGGTGGGGTCCAACTGCGCCCGAAGGATCGTGTCGCGGTGGTGTTCGCCGCCGCGAACAGCGACGAGCGGCATTTCCACCACCCCGAGAGATTCTCGCTGGAGTGGCGCGGCAGCAACGTCGGATGGGGGCACGGCGTGCACACCTGCGTCGGCATGCAGCTGGCGAAGTTGGAGATGCAGACGCTGCTGCACGCGATGGTCCCGCGCGTCTCTTCCATCAGCGTCAGTGATCCGGAACTGCTGCGCAACAACTGCCTTCAGGGCTTCGAGTCCTTCCGGGCCTCGTTCCGCTGAGTGAACGCCGTCCGCCACAGGCGGACGGTTCATGACGATCCAAGGAGGATGACCGGTGGCCCATGTCATCACGCGACCGTGCTGCAACGACGCGAGCTGCGTCACGGTGTGTCCGGTGAACTGTATTCATCCGACCCCCGGGTCGCCCGAGTTCGCCCGGGCCGAGATGCTACACATCGACCCGGCCGCCTGCATCGATTGCGGGGCGTGTGTGGACGAGTGTCCCGTCGACGCCATCGTTCCGGACGACCTGCTGTCGCCGGACTCGGCCTTCCCGGAGATGAACGCTGACTACTTCCGGGGACGAGAGATCGCCGGCACCTGGACGCCGCCCCGTCCGGCATCGGACTCCGGACCGCTTCCGTTCCGAGTGGCGGTCATCGGTGCAGGGCCCGCCGCCTTCTACACATCGGGGGAACTGCTGCGACACCGCGGCGTCACGGTCGACATGTTCGACCGCCTCCCCACCCCCTATGGTCTGGTGCGCGCGGGTGTCGCCCCGGATCACGCGGCGACCAAAGGCGTCGAGCGGACATTCGCCGCGACCGCGTCTCGAGAGGCGTTCCGGTACTTCCTCAACGTCGAGGTGGGAGTCGACGTCACCCTCGACGAACTCCGCGCGAGGTATCACGCGGTGATCGTCGCCACCGGCGCGGCCGCTGACCGCGCTCTGTCCATCTCCGGCGAGGATCTGCCCGGATCGCTCGCCGCCACGGACTTCGTGGCCTGGTACAACGGCCACCCCGACCATGCCGACGACGAGATCGACCTGAGCGGCGAGTCCGTCGTGATCGTGGGTAACGGCAACGTGGCCCTCGATGCGGCTCGGATCCTCGTGACAGATCCCGATGAGCTGGCGCGCACCGATATCGCCGATCACGCGCTGCGGGCCCTTCGGCAGTCAACGGTGCGGCACGTGAGCATCCTGGGCAGACGCGGTCCGGCCCACGCCGCGTACACCAATTCGGAGTTCCAGGCATTCGCCTCGCTCTCCGGCGTGGACGTCGTCGTGGACCCGGCTGACCTGGTTCTCGACCCGCGGACCCACCGGGACGAACAGGCGGGAACGCTGGACCCCACCACCTCCACCAAGCTGCGCCTCGCCCGCGGCTACGCCGCCCGCACACCGACGGGAGCGGCGCGCACGGTCGCGTTCCGTTACCTGTCCTCCCCCGCCGCCATCCTCGGCGACGACCACGGTGTCTCGGGAGTGCGGGTCACGCGCATGGCGTACAGCACCGACGGCACCGGTCGCGTCGTCCCGACGGGCCCGGAGACGACCGTGCCCGCGTCCACGGTGATCCGGTCGATCGGGTATCGCGCAGATCCGTTCTCCGGACTACCGTTCGACTCCCGTGCCGCCGTCATCCCCAACGACGGCGGTCGCGTCATCGACGACGGATCCCCGGTGGCCGGAATGTACGTCGCCGGGTGGATCAAGCGCGGCGCCCGGGGCGGGATCGGCGCCAACAGGCAGTGTGGTCTGCAGACCGCCGAGGCCATCATCGCCGATTGGACCCAGGGGCGTCTGCCGCCTCCCGCGATCGGTGAGGACGACGTCGACGCCCTGATCGCCGGGCGCCACGGCCACCGGATCGACGCAGCCGGGTGGGCCGCGATCGACGACCACGAACGGGCGGCCGGGCGCATCGACGGCCGCCGCCGCCGCAAACTGGTGTCGGTCGACGAGATGGTGCGGGTCGCGGCGACCGCCACCTGACCCGCCTCGTCACGCCACGCCCGGGAGATCCGGTGAGATCAGTCCCAGGCCGGCAACGGAAGAGCGATGAGCGCCGCGGCCTCGTCCTCACTCACACCCAGGGCGCGCAGGACGTGGGCGGTGACGGCGTCGGTCGTGGCCGCGTCGTCGCGTTCGGGCTGGTCGTGCAGCAGCAACGCCAGCGTCAGCGCGGACCCGGAGACGACGGTCAGGGCCACGTCGATGTCGGTGGTGACGAACCGCCGGGCGGCGACCGCGGCCTCGATATCGCGACGCGCGCGGGGAAGCAGGCCCGCGTCGGCGGTGGAGAGGACCGACAGACCGTGGTTGACCACGACTCTGCTCAATTCGGGGTACCTGCGGTGCAGACGACCGGTCAGGCGGAAGCTCTGCGTGAACATGTGCGCCGGATCGCTCATCCCCTCGGTGAAGGCGTCCAGCAGTTCGCCGTGGTCCTCGACGACGGACATCACCGCGGCCTCGAACAACTCCTCTTTCGTGGCGAAGTGGTTGTAGAACGAGCCGTTGCCGACGTCGGCCATGGTGGTGATGTCGAGGACCGACACCGCGGTCCGACCCTGCGCCATCAACTGCTGGGCGGCACCGATGAGGGACCGCCGGGTCTGGGCTTTGCGTCTCTGAGCCCGCGTGAGAACGCCCGGATCAGCCTGGGCCATCGCATTCTCCTTCCACGATGGGTCACATGGTCCCATACGCACCCGTGACGACTTCGTCAACGGACTTGACTGACGTGTGCGGCGTATATGACGATATCGTCAACCGATACGACGGGAGTCGAGATGACGGTCAACCATGACGTGCACGAGGGACTGCACGCCGATCAGGGCGCCCTGCCCGGGGAACATCCCGGGCGCCGGCCGGACCCGGTGGTGAAAGTCCACGACATCGCCTGGTTGGAGTTCGACAAACCCGATCTCGTGCGCACCGCCGCGTTCGCGGTGGACTTCGGGTTCACCCCCACCTTCCAGACTCCCGATGAGCTGCACCTGCGGGGCGCCCTCGCGGGGCCGCCGTGTGTCATCGTCCGTCGAGCACCGCGGACCGCGTTCACCGGCGCGGCCTTCCTCGCGGCCGACGACGCCGACGTCCACACTCTGGCCTCCGAATGGGGACGGCCCGTGGAGTCTCTCGGGGACGCCCTCGGAGGGAGTGCGGTCACCACCCGGGATCCCAGCGGGTGCCGCGTGCGGGTGGTCTCAGGAGTCACCGAATGGCCAGCGCTGCCCCTGCAGAGCGTCCGCAACCCGTTCAACTTCGAACGCGACCGGACCCGCGTCAACAGCACTCAGCGACCCCCGCGCGCTCCGGCCGTCGTCGAGCGCCTCGGCCACGTCGTGCTGTCGTCGACGCGCTACCTGTCGTCGCTCAACTGGTACCTGCACAACCTGGGAATGATCGTGAGTGACTTCCTGTACTACCCCGGCCAGCGCGAACGCGGACCCGTGATGAGCTTCATCCGGTGTGACCGCGGCGGAGAGGTCGCCGACCACCACACCCTGGCCCTGACGCTCGGCCCCGCCGACCGATACGTCCACTCCGCCTACCAGGTCTGCGATCTGGACGCCCTGGCCGCCGGGAGCGAGTACCTCCTCGACCGGGGATACGACCACTCGTGGGGGCTGGGTCGCCACATCCAGGGCAGTCAGCTCTTCGACTACTGGCGCGATCCGGACGGGTTCCTGGTCGAACACTTCACCGACGGTGACCACTTCGACAGCACGGTCGACGCCGGCTGGGCCCCGATGACGGCGTCAGGCCTCAACCAGTGGGGCCCGCCGGCGACCGCGGACTTCCTGGGTATCAAGCCGGGCCGCGCCGCACTGCGCGAGTTGACCTCCATCCTCTCGTCGTTGCGCGAGTCCGACAACGAATTCGACGTCCAACGCCTCTTCGGCCTGATGAAAGTAGCCCGCACATGAGCCTGTCCGTTCTCCGTACCGCCGACGCGTGGTGGGTGCTGGTGCCCGCCGGCGCCCGTCGCATCGACACGCGGGCGACCACCACCGCCGAGCTGATCGCGGATCGTCAGGCGGTCGTCCTGGCCACGACCGACAGCGGCGAGGTCGTCGACCCGGCGAGCCTGCAACTGCAGTCTCCGGTGACAGCACCGTGTCGGGTGATCGCGCAGATGACGAACTACGTCTCGCATGTCCGCGATTCCGGGATGAACCCCGACAAGGTCCCGCTGACGTTCTTCCGCAAGGCCTCGGGATCGATCGTCGGGCCGAACGACGACATCATCAAGCCCGCGCACGTGCAGCTGTTGGACTACGAGGTCGAGATCGGCCTGGTCTTCGGGGCCAGCCTGCCCGTCGGGACCACCATCGACGAGGCGACCCTCGCCGACGCCGTGGCGGGCCTCGTGATCACCAACGATGTGTCAGCCCGCGACGTGCAGCTGCCCAAGACGCAGTTCTACGAGGCCAAGTCCTACCCGAGCTTCACCCCGGTCGGTCCCGTCCTGGTGTTGCTGGAGCCCGGTGAGTGGGACAGGTTCTCCACCCTCACCCTCCAGTTGCGGGTGAACGGGGTCACGCGTCAGAACAGCACCGTCGCCGACATGATCTACAGCCCCCTGGAGGCGGTGCGGACCCTGAACAGGTTCCAGCGTGTCGACGCCGGCGACCTTCTCCTGACCGGCACGCCCGGCGGCACCGCACTGACCGCACCCGCGAAACCCATCGAGATGATCGGAGCGCTGCTCCCGCCGCACCTGAAGTGGAAGGCGTTCTTCAAGCGCCAGGCCGGTAACCCGAAGTACCTGCAGGACGGCGACATCGTCGAGACGTCGGTCCGTGCGGGCGACGGGACGCTGGATCTCGGCGTCCAGCGGAACGTGGTGCGCTACGCATGATCGCCCCCACCTCATCGGCGTCGTTGTGGCCGGCCTACGACACCCCCGACGACGTCGCGCTGATCGAACAGACACCACTCGACGCCCGCGGGTTGCCGGCATCGACGTACGCGGTCCTCACCCGCGCGGCCGAGCAGTGGCCTGAACGCACCGCGCTGCGCGTCATGCCCGACGCGACCCGGTGGCAGCAGACCACCGACCGCACGCACGCGCAGTTGCTCGACGCCGTCGACAGACACGCCGCCGCTCTCCGCGCCGCGGGGGTCGGCGGCCGGGACGCGGTCACCCTGCTGGCGCCCAACTGCGTCGAGCTGATCGAGGTGTTCTTCGCGGCACAGCGCGCAGGCGTCGCCGCCCCGATCAACCCGGCCATGAACGCCGAGCACGTGGCCGAACTGATCGGTAGATCGGGCTCGAGGGTCCTCGTCGCCGCCGGCCCCGACCTCGACCCCGCAGTCTTCTCGGGACTTCCCGACATCGTGGCCGCCACCGGGATCGACACGGTGTTCCTCCTGCGCCCCACCGGGGCCGATACCGAACCCGAGGTGCCCGACCTGGGCGACGTCACCGTCGCCTACCTCGACGCGGCCGAGCTCCCCCGCGTCGCGGTCGAGGAGGACCGCGGTGCCGACGACCTCGCCGCGCTGTTCCACACCGGTGGGACCACCGGCGTGCCCAAGCTGGCCGGTCACTCGCACCGCAACGAGGTCTCCAATGCGTGGATGATCGCGGCGAACACCGTGCTCGACGAGGACTCCGTCGTCTTTGCCGCGCTGCCGCTGTTCCACGTCAACGCGTTGATCGTCACCGTTCTCGCCCCGATGCTGCGCGGCCAGACCGTCGTGTGGGCGGGACCGCTGGGGTACCGCGACCTCGCCCTCTACGGCGTGTTCTGGCAGCTCGTCCGGGCGCACGAGATCTCCGCGATGAGCGCCGTCCCCACGGTGTACTCGGTGCTCGCCCAGTGCCCGGTCGACGCCGACATCTCCAGTCTGCGGGCGTGCCTGGTCGGCGCGTCCATGCTGCCGCCCGCGGTGCGTGAGGGGTTCGAGTCCCATACGGGAGTCCCCCTGCTCGAGGGTTACGGACTCACGGAGGCGACCTGCGCCAGCGTTCGCAGTTTCTTCGACGGCCAGCCCGCCGGTTCGGTCGGGCAACGCCTGCCCTATCAGCAGATCCGCGCCGTCGACGAGCACTGGCAGGAACTACCCGCCGGCACCGTCGGGCGGCTCGTCGTGTCAGGCCCCACCGTGTTCGCCGGCTACGTCCGCGGCCGCAAGGACAACGGGTTCGATCTCGATGACGGCGGGTCTGTTCGCGACGGGTGGCTGGACACCGGTGACCTGGGATCCGTGGATGATCGCGGTTTCGTGACGCTCACCGGCCGCGCCAAGGACCTCATCATCCGCGGCGGGCACAACATCGATCCCCGCGCGGTCGAGGACGCTCTTCTCGAGCACCCCGATGTCACCGACGCCGGGGTCGTCGGTCGTCCCGACGTGCACGCGGGCGAGGTCCCCGTCGGCTATGTCACCGTCCGCGACGGCGCCACGGTGTCCGGCGGTGACCTGCAGGCGTGGGCGACCGAACGGGTCTCCGAGTCCGCGGCCGCCCCTAGAGAGGTCACGATCATTGACTCGCTGCCGGTCACCGATGTGGGCAAGCCCTACAAGCTCGCGCTGCGAGCCCTCGCCACCGAAACCGCGCTCACCGCGGCGCTCACCGACGCCGGGGCACCCACATCGGTGGACGCTCGGATCGTCGACGGTTCGATCGTGGCCGTGGTGCAGCGGGCCGGTGACGTCGACACCGCAGCCCGGGTCCTCGACAGCTACGCGATCCACTGGCAGTGGGCGCCGGCCGACGGGCGCACCCCCGCAGTGGGCGCCGGCCGACGGGCGCACCCCCGCATGACCGATACCCACACCCTCGCCGCGCGTGGTGTCGCGCTCGTGCTCACCGCCACCGGCGCCGCGAAGGTCCTCGCGCTCGCACCCATGACGGAACGAGCACGCCACCTGAGATTCTCCGAGCGGGCGTTCCGCATCGTCGGCGCCTGCGAGCTCGCCGGGGTGACCGGTCTCCTGCTCGGGCGGCGCCACCCCCGTGTCGGCACGGCGGCCGCGGTCGCGGTCTGCTCGTTGATGGGCGGTGCGTGCTGGGCTCACCGGCGCGCCGGTGACGGCTGGACTGCCACAGTCCCCGCCGTCGTCGTCGGCGTCGGCGCCGCGCACTCCGCCACGCGAACACTGGAACTGGCAGGGACCCGATGAGCCGACGCAATGCACCCGTTCTCATCGTCGGTGCCGGACCGACAGGTCTCGCCGCGGCGGCGATGCTCGCCGACCTCGGGGTGCCGTCGATCCTCCTCGAGCGGTGGGACGCGATCTACCCGCAACCGCGTGCCGTGCACCTCGACGACGAGGTGTACCGGATCATCGCGCGAATCGGGCTCGGGCCGAGGTTCGCGGAGATCTCCCGCCCTGCCCTGGGCCTGCGTCTGGTGACCTCGTCGTTGCAGGTCATCGCCGAGTTCCCCCGCGATCCGGGCATGGGCGTGAACGGCTTTCCGGCCGCGTCCATGTTCGATCAGCCCCGACTCGAGGAACTCCTCCGTAGCGCCGTCGCCCACCGCGCGGACCTCATCACCTTCCGCTCCGGGGTCGAGGTGAGCGGTATCGATCAATCCGATTCGGGGGTCACGGTCTCGGCGACCGACCGCGACACGGGTGAGCCGATCACGTTCCGGGGAAGCTACCTGCTCGGCTGCGACGGCGCCGGCAGCATCACCCGCTCGGCGATCTCGTCCGAGTGGCGAGATCTGGGGTTCAGCCAGCGGTGGCTCGTCATCGACGTCGAGACGTCGGCCGACCTACGCCAGTGGGACGGCGTGGCACAGGTGTGCGACACCCACCGAGCGGCCACCTACATGCGCGTCGGCGACACCCGTTACCGCTGGGAGTTCCAACTACTCGACGACGAGACGGCCGAGGACTACGCCCACATCGACGCGGTTGTGCCGCTGCTACAGCCGTGGCTTGAGGGTGTCGACGCGCCAGACCTGAGATTGTTTCGTTCTGCCGAATACACCTTTCGGGCACGAGTCGCCCAACGCTGGCGTGATCGCCGGGTCTTCCTGCTCGGCGACGCCGCGCATCTGACGCCTCCGTTCATCGGCCAGGGAATGGGCGCGGGTCTGCGTGATGCCGCGAACCTCAGCTGGAAGCTCGCCGCCGTCCTGCGGGGCGGAGCACCGTCGTCGACCCTCGAATCCTATGAGCAGGAGCGCATCCCGCACTGCACCGGTCTCATCCGTCTCGCGACGATGACAGGTGCCGCAATGACCGGCGGTGGTCACGGCGGCGATGTACTCCGCCGCGCACTCGCACCCGTGCTCGCGGGGGTGCCGGGTCTGTCGGCGAGACTGACCGACAGCACGACCCCCGCACTCCGGCCGTCCTGCTACGTCAGACGCGGGGTGGTGGGCTCCGGGATTCCGCGATGGGTGACGGCCCCGAGCGCAGCCAGCCTTGCCGGGCAGCTCGCGCCGAACGCCGTGGTGACCCCCGATGGTCGCCGCCTCGACGACTACCCAGGCTTCCGGATCGTTGCCGTGATCAGGGCTACTCCCGAGCAGGAGTTCGAAATCAGGCGTCGTAGAGGTACTAGCGTCGTCGTGGCGCTCGACAGCCCACTCGGACAATGGTTGCACGCCCACCACGCACGAGCGGCAGTCGTGCGCCCGGATGCGACGGTGATGGCGGCGGGCCGCTCGGTCGCAGAGGTGTACACCCTGCTCCCGAGCCTCGCGGTCGGCGGGGACGCACCATGACCGATACCACCGTGCAGTCGTTCTCCCGGTAGCACCCGGGGCCCGGCGGGCTCGTCGTAGCTGGGAGAAGTGATCGCGTTCATTCTGGCCGCGGGGTCAGGACCGGTTGTCGCGCCGGTCGCATGGTGGGCAAGTCAATAGAGTGTGATGCGATGATGCGCGCACGACCCGATCTCACCCCGACCTTCTCTCCGCATTCCGGAGGGGCCCCACCTCGCTGGGTGTGGGGCTTGAGCGGGCGCCGGGTCGTGATTGCCGCACTTCTGGGAGTCACGTTGGGCCTCGGTGCGTCCGCATCGAACGCCTGGCCTTCTGCGCTGACCTACGTGCTGAACGCCGGTTGGGCATGGGCGGGGGTGATGGTTGCCGGAGGGATATGCGCCCGCACGCCGCTGGGCGGAATGGTGACGGCCCTGGTCGCCGCATTCTTTGCCAACACCACCTACTACTTAGGAGATTCGTGGTGGGCTGGCGCCTCTCGGCCCGGAGTCGTGGTCGAACGTGATTCGTTCGTGTCCGCAGTGCCAGAAGCTGGCTACTGGATACTCGTGGCGCTCGTGCTCGCCCCTGCACTAGGCGCGGTTGGCGCGTTCCAGCGCCGACCAGGCCTGAACCTCCCTGGATCTGTCGGAGGGTTCCGATCTAACAAGGAAGACTGGAACCCATGGCAGCACCACGAAAGTTCGACGCCGAGACCCGTGAGCGCGCGGTCCGGATGTACCACGAGCACCTGGCCGATGCGCAGTGCTCCAAGCTCGCCGCCCGCAAGCACGTCGGGTCGCTATTGAGCGTGAAGCCCGAGACCCTGCGGAACTGGATCGAGGCCGAGTCGGGCGCCGCGCCAGCGCAAGCGTCGGCCGATTCAGCGGAGGTAAAGCGACTCAAGCGGGAGAACGCCGAACTGCGGCGGGCGAACGAGATCCTCAAGACCGCCTCGGCGTTTTTCGCAGCGGCGGAGCTCGACCGCCGACTTACCTAATCGTTGACTACATCGACGGGGGGTGTCAAGTTTTCTGTGTAAGGGGCCGGTCAGTTAGCCCTTCTGCCTGGTGGTCAGAGTGGGAGTCGGTTGGGGAATTGCACGGCGAAGGCGTTCAGGGCTTGGTGCCATCCTCGGGTGCCTGTGCCTAGCTCGCCGCCGCGGGTGGTTTCGATGTTGCGGATGCCGAGATAGACCAGCTTGATCGCCGCCTCAGCCGAGGGGAACGAGCCCCTGGTCTTGGTGATCTTTCGGAGTTGATAGTTGATCGACTCGATCTGGTTCGTCGTGTAGATGACCTTGCGGATCTCGGGGGTGAACGCCAGGAACGGAGTGAAGTCCTCCCAGGCATTGCGCCACGCCATCACCGCCGCTGGCGCCTTGGTGCCCCAGGTCTCGGCGAAGGCCTCCATCGCCAGCTCGGCCGCCTCGATGGTGGCCGCAGTGTAGATCGGCTTCATGTCCCTGGCCATGCTCTTGCGGTCGGCGTAGGAGGCGTACTTCATGGCCGAGCGCAGGAGATGCACCACGCAGGTCTGCACCACGGTCTCGGGGTAGACGCTGTTGACCGCGGCCGGCAACCCGGTCAGTCCGTCGCAGCACAAGATCAGGATGTCCTTGGCTCCGCGATTGCGGATCTCGGTCAGCACGTCTGCCCAGAACTTGGCCCCCTCGGTGGCGCCGAGCCACAGGCCCAGCACCTGCTTGCGGCCCTCCAGATCGACCCCTACGGCCACGTGACAGGCTTTGTTAGCCACGACCCCGCCGTCGCGGATCTTCAGCCAGATCGCGTCGATGTAGACGATCGGGTACACCGTCTCCAGCGGCCTGGACTGCCAGAGTGCAATCTCGTCGGCAACCACGTCGGTGACCCTGGAGATAGTCGCGGCGGAGACCGTGGAGCCGTAGATCTCCTCCATATGTGAGCTGATGTCCCTAGTGGTCATTCCACGGGCGTAGAGGGACAGGATCATGTCCTCGACCTTGCCGACCCGGCGGGCGCGTTTGGGGACGATGACCGGCTCGAACGAGCTATTGCGGTCCCGCGGCACGGTGAGCTGCACGGGGGCCTGGAGGGTCTGCACGGACTTGGTGGTCTTGCCGTTGCGGGAGTTGCCGCTCCCGTGCCCGGCGGGGTCGCCGGATTCATAGCCCAGGTGGTCGCTGAGCTCGACCTCCATGGCCCGCTCCAGCACGGCCTTGGTCATCCGTGTCAACAACTCCTCGACGCCGTGACGGCCCTCGCCCAGCTCCTCGGCGGCGGTCACCAGGGCATCGATCTGATCGGCGTTCAGCACCCCAGCAAGAGGGTTCTGCGCATCAGCTACTTCAGTCATTCGGTCGATCCTTCCGGAGGTGAAACCCGTAGGTCACACCTCGGTACGAGACCGGACCCTTACACACTCAATGAAACACCCTACATCGACGCTCACAAGGTGCGATTCGGGGTCGAGCAGATCTGCCGCGTGCTCACCGAGCACGGCATGACGATCTCCCCGAGCACCTACTACGCCCGCTCGGCTGCGCCGTCCACTGCTGCCGAGCTGGCCGATGCGTACGCCGCGCACGAGGTGTTCTGCTTGTTCCACGACCAGCGGGGCCTGTACGGGGTGCTCAAGCTGTGGCACAGCCTGCGGCGGCGGGGTCGCGATGTCGGCCGCGACCAGGTCGCTCGACTGATGCGCATCTGCGGCATTGCTGGGATCGTGCGAGGTAAGCGGCGCACGGTCACGACCGAGTCGGATCCCTCGGCGGATCGGCATCCCGATCTGATCGACCGTCAGTGGAACGCTCCAACGCGTCCGGACCAGTGGTGGGTAGCGGACTTTACATATGTATGGACGTTGGCCGGCTTCTGCTACGTCTCTTTCGTCGTTGACGTCTACTCCCGCCGAATACTCGGCTGGCGAGCGTCGATGACCAGACGATCCGACCTGGTCCTATCGGCGCTCGAGCAAGCGATTCACACCCGGCGACGGGGTTCGTTCGAGTTCACCTCGACCGGGCTCGTACATCACAGCGACGCCGGCACCCAGTACGTCTCCCTGGCCCTGACCGATGCACTCCGAGATGCCGGGATGCAGGGGTCGATCGGCAGCGTCGGCGATGCCCTGGACAACGCCCTCATGGAGTCCACGATCGGGCTCTACAAGACCGAACTGATCGACTTGGAAACCACCCGCAGGTGGACTGGCCGCAACGAGGTCGAACGCGAGACCGCGGACTGGGTGAAGTGGTTCAACGACGAGCGACTGCACTCGGCGGTCGACTATCGGCCACCCATTGAATATGAGGAGATGTACCGTTCCAACCAGGCGTCCGAACCTCAGGCCGCCTGATTCAGCAAGACCCTCCGACGGAGCCAGTGCGGTTCACCCGGTCAAAGCGCGGTCGATGCCCAAGGTGCTGCACTCGTTCGGGCGGGCCGATCAGGTCGACGAGGCAGGCCTGCGGCGACTGGTGTCCTCGGTGCGCCGGTACCTGGGCGAATCGGACTCAGCTGGCGGGTCGGTGTTGGAACCGACCCGGTCCCGCCCCGCTGGCGGTGCGCTGCTGCTGGATGGGCTGTGGCGACAGTTGGGTCTGGATACGGTGATCACCACCGCCGCGCAGTCCGGCCGGGGTCGCAAACGCGACCTGGCGGCGCTGGAGTGGACCGTGTTCGCACTGGTGGCCTCCCGCGCGTTGGCCCCGTCGTCGAAGCTGGCCGCCGCCGAGTGGGCGGGCCACGATGTGGCCATCCCGGGCCTGGCCGAGGCCGTAGGCGAGGTGGACGAGGATGCCTGCTACCGGGCGATGGATTGGCTGCACCAGGCCGAGCAGGGTTTCGAGCGTGCGGTGCTCGACCAGGTCGCGGACCTGTTGAACCTGGAGGTGGACCTGCTATTCTTCGACACCACCTCCACCTACTTCGAGACCGACGCCGACGCCCCGGTCGACCGGGACCAGGCCGGATGGCCCACCGGAGACGAGCAGGAAGGCCATGGCGGTGACGGCAATGGTGGCGTGGGATTTCGCACGCACGGCAAGTCGAAGGATCATCGTGATGACCTGCCGCAGATCGTGATCGGGATGGCCGTGACCCGCACCGGGATCCCGATCCGGGTGTGGTGCTGGCCCGGCAACACCTCCGACTCAGCCTTGATCCGCCAGGTTCGCACCGAACTGCGGGACTGGTCACTGTCACGGGTGATCTACGCCGCCGACCGCGGATTCACCTCGCAGGCGAACCGGCGCGAGCTCATGCGCGGCGGGGACGGCTACATCCTCGGCGAGAAGCTGCGCTCGAACTCACCCGAGGCCCGAGCCGCCCTGTCTCGGCCGGGCAAGTACCGGCAGGTGCGCGAGAACCTGCACGTCAAAGAGGTCAACATCGCCGCGGTCACCGGAGCATCAGACCGGTTCGTGGTCTGCTTCAATCCCGAACAAGCCCAGCGCGATGCCCACACCCGGACCGAGATGCTCGCCAAGCTGACCGCGCTGATCAACGGCACCGACACGCAGTCCTCGACCAAGCGGGCCGAACTCAAGGGCCGGATCTCCACGATGCCCGGACTGAACCGCTACCTACGCACCACCAGCTCGGGGCTGGTGCGCATCGATGCCGCGAAGATCAAGACCGAGGCGAACCTGGACGGCAAGTACCTGCTGCGCACCTGCGACCCGCACCTGTCGGCCGAGGACATCGCCCTGGGCTACAAGCAGCTTCTCGAAGTCGAACGCGGCTGGCGGGAGATGAAATCGAGGCTGGATCTGCGGTCGGTGTTCCACCACCGCGAAGACCGCATCCGCTCCCACGTCACACTGTGCTGGCTCGCACTGCTGATGATCCGCCTGCTGGAGAACCGCACCGGCCACACCTGGGCCCACATCCGACGTCAGACCCAGCGCATCCACCAAGTCACCCTCGCCGGCACCGACGGGACCGCCGAACACCTGACCCGACCCACCACCGAACAGAACCTGCTGTTCACCACCGCCGGACTCACCCCACCCAAACGCCTGACCGGCCTGACCCCCGCCGCCTGACCAGCTGCTACCCGGCCCGCTAGATACACGCCCCACACCAGCGGAAACCCGCATCACCCCAGCTCAACACGCCTAAACACGTCTCTAGACGCAATCAATTCTGCGGAACCCAGGCTGAACAGGGGAAACTGTGACTTGTCTAGAGTTCCAGGGGCGCGGAGAAGAACGATTCGGCCATCGCGTTGTCCCAGCACACGCCCGTTCTGCCCAT